>NZ_CAXGSH010000108.1:0-11816 GCF_964012375.1 uncultured Salinisphaera sp. | reverse complement strand
AGAACACCGGCTGGGTATAGACCATGTCGTAGGTCGCGGCCTGGGCCCAGGCGACCTTTGCCTTGTCTTCTTTACTGCCGGTATACATGCCGGCGAGCATTTTCGCCCACTCGGCGTAGTCGTCGTTCCATTCGCCGTCGTAGTAGCTTTTGACCTGATACGACTTGATGGCCGCGTAGTCTTTTTTCATCTCGCGGGCATACCAGGCGTTCATGCCGCGATAGGGCACGCCCTTGGCTTTCCAGTCTTCCAGGCCGAGCGGGTCGACCAGCACCAGCTGGTCGATGGTGTCGGGGTACATCAGCGCATAGCGCATGGCCAGCATGCCGCCCATGGAATGGCCGATGATGGTGGCGTTGTCGATATCCAGCGATTCCAGCAGCGCCTGCGTGTTTGCGGCCAGATGATGGAAGGTGTAGCTGTAGGCGGCCGGCTTGTCGGACTTACAGAAGCCGATCTGGTCCGGCACGATCACGCGGTAGCCGTTGTCGGCCAGGGCCTGGGCGGTGTCCTGCCAGTAGGCGCCGCAGAAGTTCTTGCCGTGCAGCAGCACCGCCACCGGGGCGTCGCTGATGTCGTCGGTCGGCGCGATGTCCATGTAGGCCATGGATACCGTGCCCTTGGGTTCATCGATTTCGAAGCGCGAGACCGGCCAGGGGTAGTCGTAGTTTTCGAGATTGGGGCCGAGATCGGCGGCCTGCGTCTTGCTGGCGTTGTCGGCCTGGGCGGTGGCGGCGAAGGCCGTGCTGCAAACGACGACGGTCAGCGCATAGGCGATGGCGCGTGGATTCATGGCGGTCGAGCATTGAAGAACCGATGGCGGCCAGCATACCCACAGTGGTCGACCGACCACCAGCACGCCGGAACCTTATGCGTCTGCGCGGGTTCTATATGAGTAGCTGATTCTTGGATACGCAATCTTCTATTGCGTGGGCACATCCGCTGATGTGCGAACCAATCGACAGGGGGAAGGGTGAACGATTGCACACCGGCGCCGGGCCGGGCCGCACAGATTCAGCCGAGACAGTGGCTGGTGGGGGCTTTGCTAAGCCTGACGGCGAGCGTGCTTGCGGCGGCCGAGCCGGCCGTGGTGGATACGGCGCGCGTGGACGAGCGCCGCTGGCAGCAGACGGTGCCGCTCTACGGCACGCTGACCTCGCCGCGCGATGCCGACGTGACGCCGCGTATCGCGGGTCTGGTGGACACGGTGGCCGTGGATGCCGGCGACCGGGTCGCCGCGGGCGATACGCTCATCGAACTCGACCGGGCGCTGGCCAGGCTGGAATTGGACACGCTCCAGGCGTCGGCCGAGGAAGCCGCGGCCCAGCTCGACGAAGCACGACGGCTGCTGCGCGAAGCCGATCGACTGGCCGGGCGCGGCGCTGTGTCGCAGAGCGAACTCGAAGCCCGCCGTTCGCAGGTGGCGGTACGTGCGGCAGCGCTGCAACGCCTGCGCGCGGAAGTGGCCGCCCAGCGCGAACGCCTGGCCCGACATACGCTGATCGCGCCCTTCGATGGCGAGGTGCGGGCGCGGCTGGTAGACCCCGGTGAATACGTGGCCCAGACCACGCCGGCGGTATCGCTGGTGGCCACCGAGACGCTGCGCCTGGACGTTTCTGCGCCGCAGCAGTACTTCGGCCTGATCGAGCCCGGCATGCAGGTACGGGTCGAACCGGAGACGCCGCTCGACGCGGCGCTGACGGCGAAGGTCGACGTCATCGTGGGGGCCAGCGATGCCAGTGCCCGCAGTTTTCTGGTGCGTATGTTCGTGGACAACGCCAACGGCGCGCTCACGCCGGGCATGTCGGCCAAGGCGATGCTGGAACTCGAAACCGCCGAGGCGGTACTGATCGCGCCCCGCGATGCGCTGGTGCGCGTGCCCGGCGGGGGAACCCGCATGTGGCTGGTGCGCGAGGATGACGACGGGACGCTGCGCGCGGTCAAGCGCCAGGTCTCGCTCGGGCGCAGCGCCAACAACGAAGTGGAAGTGCTCGATGGCCTGGAAGCCGGGGATCGCGTAGTGGTACGCGGCAACGAAAGCCTCGAAGCGGGCCAGCCGGTACGCATACGCGACGAGCAAACATCCGCCGAGGAACGGGCCGCCAGTCCACCGGCCCGCGACCGGCGAAGCCTGCGGCTGTCGCAGCCCGGGGGCTGATCGATGTTCGAAGCGCTGATCAAGCGCGGCACGCTGATGACCATCGTCGTGCTGCTGATCTGTCTGTTTGGTGTGCTCGCGGCGATGCGCATTCCGGTACAGATGATTCCCGACCTGGCGGTACGCACGATCACCGTGACCACCAGCTGGCCGGGCGCCACGCCGCAGGACGTGGAAAACGAAATCCTCATCGAGCAGGAGGAATATCTCGCCAATATCATCGGCCTGCAGCGCATGAGCGCCGAGGCCAAGACCGGCGAGGCCGAGATCGAGCTGGAGTTTCCGTTCTCCACCGACGTCAACGAAGCGCTCATCCGCGTGACCAACGCGCTCATGCAGGTGCCCAGCTACCCCGAGGACGTGAACGAGCCGGAGGTGGTCGCGGCCTCCTTTTCCCAGAACTCGTTCATGTATCTGAGCGTGGCCGCCGAGGCCGGCAATCCGGCCGGCCTGGATATGGCGTTCATGCGCGACTTCGTCGACGACGAGGTGCGTCGGCGCATGGAGCGTGTCGAAGGCGTGGCCGACGTGCAGGTCGGCGGCGGCGCCGAACGCCAGGTACAGATCCATATCGATCCGTCGAAGCTGGCGGCTCGCAATATCTCCATGACCGACGTGCGCGATGCGATTCGTGCCCGCAACCAGGATATTTCCGGCGGCGACATGGATGCCGGCAAGCGCCGTTATCTGGTGCGCACGGTCGGTCGCTTCGACGACGTCTCGGGTCTGGCCAACGTGGTGCTCTCGCGGCGCGGCGATTCGGTGACCACGCTCGGCGACGTCGCCGAAATTCAGCTCGACCATGCCGAGGTGCGCGAGCTGGGTTTTTACAACGATCAGCCGGTGGTCAACCTGCAGGTACGCCGTCAGCCCGGCTCCAACGTGATCGATATCAAGCGCGACATGCTCGCGCTACTGCCCGAGCTGAATGCCAGCGTGCTCGAGCCGGCGGGCATGCGCATGCGCCTGACCTCCGACGACGTGCGCTATGTCAGTGCGTCCATCGCCAGCGTGTATCGCAATCTGGCGATCGGCGCCGTGCTGGCGGCGATCGTGATGTTTGTGTTCCTGCGCTCGGTTTACGCCACGCTGATCGCGATTCTGGGTATTCCCATCTGTGCGATCGCGGCGTTCATCGGCCTGGCCGCGTTCGGGCGCACCATCAACGTGATTTCGCTGGCCGGCATTGCCTTTGCCATCGGGATGACGCTGGACAACAGCATCGTCGTGCTCGAAAACATCGCCCGCAAGCGCAGCGAAGGCGCACGCCGCTGGCAGGCGGCCATCGACGGCGTGCGCGAGGTCTGGCCGGCGGTGCTGGCCTCTACGCTGACTACGGTGATGGTGTTCGCGCCGGTGTTGTTCATCACCCAGAAGGCCGGCCAGCTGTTCTCGGATATTTCCATCGCCATTTCGGCGGCGATTCTGGTGTCGATGCTGGTCGCGATCATGGTGGTGCCGACCGCGGCGGCACGCATCCTGCCCCGCGACTCGGGCGCGGCGCAGACCGCGAACGGGCCGCTATCGCGCGGCATTCTGGCGCTGTGCGCCTGGATTATCGCGATGCGTACGCGGCGTTACCTGACCATGGCATCGATTGCCGGTGCGCTGGGCCTGGGCGTGTTCGTGCTCACGCCGCCGGCCGAATATCTGCCCGACGGCGAGGAGGCCAAGACGTTTTCTTCCATGCTGCCGCCGGCCGGCTACAACCTCACCGAACTCGGCGACATTGCCGACGAGCTACGTGAGCGCTTCATGCGCTACGTGCCGGACGAAAACGGCGATATCGAAGCCGACGACGGCGCCATGCCGGCGATCGCCTATCTGAACATGAGCGTGAGTACCAACCAGCTGCGCGTGATCGCCGAGCCTGTCAACGACCGCGAGATCGGCGCGCTCATGACGGCCTTCAACGACAATTTCGAGGCCTATCCGGGCATGCGCGCCTTCTCCACCAAGGGTTCGATCATTTCGTCCAACGACGGCGGCACGCGGGCGATCAATATCGATATCTCGGGCGCGGACCTGGCCACCATCTATGCCGCGGCCGAGGCGATCTATGCCCGTGCCAACACGGTGTTCGACAACCCGCAGGTGCTCGCCGAGCCGTCCACGCTCACCCTCGGCCAGCCGCTGCTGCGTATCGAGCCCGACCATGCCCGTATTGCCGAGCTTGGCCTGAACGCGGCCGATATGGGCTATACCATCGCCGCGCTTACCGACGGTGCCTATGTCGACGAGTATTTCTTCTCGGACGACAAGGTCGATATCTATCTCTACGACGCTGCCGGCAAGCCGGACAGCGTGGATGCCATATCGCGGCTGCCCATCGCTACATCCGAAGGCGTGCTGCCGGTGATCGCGCTCGCCGATGTCGTACCCACGGTGGATACCGACGTGATCCGACGCCTGGACAGCCGGCGTACCGTCACCATTCGCGTCATCCCGCCGTCCAGCGTACCGCTGGAAGCCGGCGTGGATCGGGTCAACCGCGAGGTGATCGACCATCTGCGCGAACAGGGCGCGATCGATGCCTCGCTGGCGCTGGATATCTCCGGGGCCAGCGACGAACTGGAAGTCACCCGCAATGCGCTGCTCGGCAACTATGTTGTGGCCGTGGGCGTGTGCTACCTGCTGCTGGTCGCGATCTTTTCCCACTGGGGCTATCCGCTGCTCATTCTCACCACCGTGCCGCTGGGTATTGCCGGCGGCGTGGTTGGGCTGGCCATGCTCAACGGTGTCGGCGCGCTGCTGCCGCTGGTCGGGCTCACGGCGCTGTCGCAGCCGTTCGACCTGATCACCATGCTCGGCTTTCTCATTCTGGTGGGCACGGTGGTCAACAACCCGATTCTCATCGTCGAGCGGGCGCGGGCCAACGTGGCTGCCGGCATGGCCGCGATCGAGGCGGTCCAGGACGCCGTGGCCGTACGACTGCGCCCGATTCTGATGACCACCATCACCACCACCTTCGGCCTGGCGCCGCTGGTGTTTCTGCCCGGCGCGGGTACCGAGCTCTATCGCGGCCTGGGCGCGATCGTGATGTTCGGGCTGTTGTTCACCATGGCTACCACGGTGACTTTTCTGCCCGCGATGCTGACCGGTGTGCTGCAGCTGAGTGAACGGGGGGCGGCGAAATCGGCCTGATTCGATCGCGTTGAGTCGGCAGTTCGCGCGCCAGCGCGTACGCGGCACAGCCGCGGCTCTGGAAAGACCGTTCGGATCAAGAAAGCGTGGTGGCTGCCCTAGTCGGCGGCAGGCGCGGTGTTTGCCGTGTCTCCGCTCGGGGTCAACGGAATGGCCGAGGGCTGCAGGCTGCGTGCGCGTCCGGCGCCGAGCGTGTCCGGATGCTGCATGTCCAGCAGCGGCGCGGCCAGATGCGGGGCGAAGTGGTAGTCGATGCCGCGGTCGTCGTCGCGCAGGATCAGCTCGGGCTCGCGTTCGATTATGTCCAGCCGCCGGATGCGCTCGTCGGCGTAGCGCAACGTCACCCGCGCAATGCGGGCGCGAGAGGCATCCACCGGTTCCAGCGACAGGGCACGGCTATGGCGCCAGGCATCGATCGTGGCCTGGGCATAGTCGGCGCCGCGGTCGGCGCTTTTCGGCTCTACCTGCCAGCCGCCGGTTTCGCTGCGCGCGAGCGTCAGCCGCGGCAGCGTGAGCTGGGTCAGGTCGGCATCGTCGGCTATGAGCGTAGGCGAGACCCAGTTTCGCCAGGTGGCGGGCAATCGCGCCAGGCGTTCGGCCTTGACCAGCAGCAGGGCATGGGGCGTGGCGACATAGCGGCTGGTCGGCGCCGGGCCCGCGTTGCCCACCAGAATGGGGGCCTGGCCGTTGAAGCGAACCACCAGCGCCGGGTCGTCGAGGCCGGTAGTGCCGTCGTCGATCGCGCCGCGTTCGTAGCGCTGGCTGGGCGTGGCCTCGGCCAGGGCCAGCAGGGCCTGCAGCGGGGCTGTATCGGCCGGTGCGGAAATCGGCTCCTGCAGCCGCCAGTCGGCATCCGGATTGGCACGATCGAGTTCGACCACCGCATCCGGCAGATGCACTTCCACATGGGTGAGCGCGTCGGGGTCGATGGCGGAGACGGTTTCTGGCGGCGTGGGTGCCGGGGTACGGAACTGCCACAGCAGAATGGCGAGCACCACGATGCCCAGCACCAGTACCGCATTGAAGATCAGGCGTTTGCGGTTCATGGACGGCTCACCGGCGGCGTCGGCGCTGCCAGCGCAACAGGCCGAAGCCGATCAGGCCCAGCGGCAGGATCAGCACATACACCCACCAGAAGCCGCGGATCTGGGCCGGGCTGAGCTGTAGGCGGGTATCCGGTGCCTTGGCGACATCGACCGCGATCTGGGCATCGCGAAAGGCCAGCCACTGGAACAGGGCCAGCGCGAGCGGGCGGTTGCCGAGCCGCTCGAGATGGCCGTTGGTCATGAAATCGCTGTCGGCGATGACGGCCACGCGCTGGGCGAACCGGCCGGCGTCGGTCTGTACGGCACGGGTCAGGGCAATGCCCATGTCCAGCGGCCCGCGGATATCGCCCTGGTCGGGTTGGAAGGTCAGGCTTTGCTGGCCGTCGATCGGGCCGGTTTCCAGCCAGCTGCGCGTGCTTGAACGCAGAAAGGTTTCGGCTTTCCAGCCTTTGGCGGCGGCATTATCGAGCCGTGCCAGCGCGCCGGCATAGGGGAACAGGCCGATCTGGGTCAGGTTTTCGGTGATCGGCGTATTCGGATAGTTGGCGACCAGGGCGATGGCCGGGTGGCCGGTGCCCAGCTCGCGAAAATCCGGATAGATGACCGTACCGGGCAGCCAGCTCAGGCCCAGATCCCGGGCCAGCGGTTCCAGACCATAGCGCGGGCCGGGGTCGTCGGCCCAGAGCAGAGCCCCGCCGCGCTCGACATAGTCGCGCAGCATGCGGACTTCGCCGGGCAGCAGGCTGCGCTGGGGGCTGGCCACGACCACCAGGGCCGCGTTGTCGGGAATGGCCGCTGCCTCGGCGATATTCAGGCTGCGGGTAGCCATGCCCTGGGCATCCAGCGCAGCCGCGAGTTCGCTGTAGCCGCCGTTGGATTCCTCGGCAGGCGAGCGTTCGCCGTGTCCGGACAGAAACACCACCCACTGGTTCTTGGCCACCGAGAGCTTCTGCAGGGCGTTGGTTACGCTCTTTTCGCTGAAGTCGGTCACCGTCTGGCTGCGGCCCTGATAGCGGATCTGAACCGCGCCCTTGTCGCCGATGCCCAGCGCACGCACCTGCTGCGGGTCGCGGGCCGGATCGACGAAGTCCAGATGCACCTGCGAACTGGCGCGGGTATAGCGCTCCAGCCGTTCGGCCACCTCGGCACGGCGCGGGCCGGGATAGATATAGGCGGTGAAGGAAACGGGGCCGGCGTCGAGAGCATCCAGCACCTGCCGGCTGGCAGGCGACAACGAATTGCGATTGCCGGCGGTCCAGTCCGCGCTGATCGAAAAGCGCTGGCTGACCGCGCCGGCCATGAGGGCGGCGACAACGATCAGCGCAAGCGACAGGCCGTGACTGGCACGCATCAGTGACGATCCATATCGAGTCGCACCACGGTCAGGGCGAGAAAACACAGGGTAAAGATCAGGAAATACAGCAGGTCCGCGCTCGAGAACACCCCGCGCAGCAGCGCATCGTGGTGGCCGATCAGCGACAGCGCATGGGCGATATCGCCGAACGGCAGGGTGGTGCCGAGCACCACGGGCTGCCAGTCGAACGTCGATACGGCATAGAACAGCCACAGCAGCATGAGCACGCCGAGCGTGGCCACCGCGGCCAGCGTGGGCTCGCGGGTCAGCGACGATACGAACAGGCCGATGGCCGAAAAACAGGCCATGACCAGCCACAGGCCGATCAGCCCCGCGCACAACAGGCCGAGATCCAGCGGCGTGAACAGGGCCAGCGACAGCGGCATGGCGGCAATCAGCACGAACATCAGGCTCAGATAGCCCATGACCGCGGCGAACTTGCCGAGCACGATGGCCCAGAGCGGCGCGGGCGCGGCCAGCATGAGGTCGAGATTGCCGCTCTTACGCTCCTCGGCAAAGGCGCGCATGGTCAAAAGCGGCACCACCAGCAACAGCACCACCGTGGCAAAACGGAACACGCCGCCGCCGACGATCGCGGAAATGCCGTCGTACTCGCCCACGGTTTGCGGGTTGAGGCTGATGTCGGTCAGCGACAGGGCGAAAAGAATGCCCAGCAGCAGCTGGGTGACGGCCAGCAGCGTCCACGACAGCGGTGAGACGAACAGCCGGTTGAGTTCATGGGCGGTGATGGCACGGGTGGCATTCATGCTGCGTGGTCCGGGCTGTCGCTTGTGAGGGCCCGAAAACGACTTTCCAGATCGGGCGTGTGGCTTTGCATTTCCAGCAGCTGCCAGCCCTGGTTCACGGCGGTTTCGGCCAGCGCGCCGCGAATATCGCGCCCGGCTTCGGGGACAATGCGCCAGCGCCCGTCGCCGATGCGCTGCACCGACTGGACGCCGGCCAGCGCGGCCAGCGTGTCCTGATCGGGGCTGGCGCGCAGCATGATATCGACCATCGCCGGGGCATGCTCGATACCCCCGGTGCGCTCGTCGAGCACGATCCGGCCGTGGTGCAATATCACCACGCGCGCGGCGACCGCCTCGATTTCCGACAGGATATGACTGGATACGATCACGCTATGGCGCGCTGCCAGCCGTGCCACCAGCTCGCGGATACCGCGCAGCTGGTTCGGGTCGAGCCCGGCGGTGGGTTCGTCGAAGATGAGCACGTCCGGACGATGCACGATCGCCTGGGCAATGCCCACGCGCTGCTGATAGCCCTTGGACAGGTTGCCGATCAGGCGCCGGCCTACCTCCTCGAGCCCGCAGTCGGCCTTGGCCTGGTCGATGGCCGCAGGGCGCTGGCCGCGGCCGATGCGGTGCAGCCGGGCACAGAAGGTAAGGTATTCATCGACGGTCAGTTCTGCGTACACCGGCGGATGCTCGGGCAGATAGCCCAGATGGCGCTTGGCCTGCAGGGGCGAGCGCGCCATGTCGAAGCCGGCGATCTCGATGCGCCCGGCGCCGGGCGCGAGGGTGCCGGCGAGCATGCGCAGGGTGGTGGACTTGCCGGCGCCGTTGGGCCCGAGCAGGCCCAGCACCTCGCCGCGGGCGAGCGACAGATCCACGCCGTCGACCGCGCGTCGGCCGGCATAATCGCGGACCAGCCCTTGCGCTACGAGCTTCAAATCGCTTTCCATGATGGTTTCCCGGCACACCGACAGCGTCCAGCCCGTACAACACGGGGACGACGATGCCGAATCATCCGCTGACAGGATCATGACCCTAAACCACGACGATCGTTCGACAAAGCCGCAATCGATTTCGCGCAGCGCCGGCGAGCTGGGCGTGGATACCGGCGGTACCTTCACCGACGTGATCGCCCGCGAGAACGGCGCGCTGGCGGTCTACAAGATCCCGTCCACCCCGCAGGCACCGGAGCAGGCCGTGATCGACGGCGTACGCCATTTTGCCGGTGAGGCGGCCGCCGACTGGCGCATCGTGCATGGCTCTACGGTCGCCACCAACGCCCTGCTGGAAAATAATCTGGCGCGTACGGCCTATATCGCGAACACGGGCTTTGCCGATGTGCTGACCATCGGCCGCCAGGCCCGGCGCGAGCTGTATGCGCTGGAACCCGCGCCCAACCCGGTGCCGGTGGCGCCCGAACTGTGTTTCGAGGTCGACGCGCGCAGCGATGCGCAGGGGCAGTCGCTCGTGGCGCTCGACGAGGCGATGTGTGACGCGCTTGTGGCACAGCTGCGCGAGGCGGGCGTCGAGGCGGTGGCCATCAACCTGCTGTTCGCCTTCTTGAACGGCGACGACGAGGCCGCCATCGAAGCCGCGCTGCGCAAGGCACTGCCGGAGCTGGCCGTCGCCCGCGGCAGCCGCGTGCTGCCGGAATACGGCGAGTATGAACGCGGTATTGCAACGTGGCTGAACGCCGCGCTCGGGCCGGCCGTGGGCGGCTATCTGCGGCGCCTGGAAAACGCGCTGGAACGGGTGGCGATCATGCACGGCGCGGCCGGCACGGTCGGCGTCGATCAGGCCGCCGACAACGCCGTGAACCTGCTGTTGTCCGGCCCCGCCGGCGGCCTGCTCGGCGCCCGTTTCGTGGCGCGTTCGGCCGGACTCGAGCGCGTACTCACGCTCGATATGGGCGGCACCAGCAGCGATGTGGCCCTGGTGGCCGACGAACTGGCATTGACCAGCAAGACCCGGATCGCCGGCTATCCCGTGGCCGTACCCATGGTGGATATGCATACCATCGGCGCCGGCGGGGGCTCGATCGCCTGGCTGGATGCGGGCGGCCTGTTGCAGGTCGGCCCGGCCTCGGCCGGTGCGCAACCGGGGCCGGCCTGCTATGGCAAGGGCGGCGAGCAGCCGACCGTGACCGATGCCCATGTGGTGCTCGGGCGCCTGCCGGCCTCGACCCAGCTGGGCGGTCATATGGGGCTGGACGTGCAGGCCGCGCGCCGTGCGGTCGCGCGTATCGCCGAACCGTTGAATATGTCGGTGGAAGAAGCCGCCGCGGGCATTCTGCGCATCGCCGATGAAGCCATGACCGGCGCACTGCGGGTGATCTCGGTGGCCCGCGGCGAATCCGTGGCTGACGACAGTCTGCTGTGTTTCGGTGGCGCCGGGCCGCTGCATGCCTGCGCCCTGGCTCAGGGCATGGGCATGAAGCGGGTGCTCATTCCGGTGTTTGCCGGGGTGCTGTCGGCGCTGGGGATGCTCGTTGCCCGGCGCTCACGCGAGCGCTCGTTGAGTATTCTGCAGCCGCTGGCCGAGATGGACGCCGACGAGATCGATGCCTGGCTGGCGCCGCTGCGTGAGGCCACCCGCGACGAGCTGGTAGACGAAGGCATTGACGCGGACGATATCGAAGAACGCCTGAGCGCCGATCTGCGCTACGCCGGCCAGAGCGCGTCGCTCAACCTCGCCTGGCGTGAGCCGGCCGCGCTGGTGGACGCGTTCCACCAGGCCCACGAAGCGCGCTACGGGCATCGTTTCGACCTGAGCGTCGAGCTGGTCAATCTGCGCCTGCATCGGGCCGGCCCGGTGCCCGACGTGGCGCTGCCGGATATCGAAACCGGCACGGGCGCACCGACGCCGGCCGAAACGGTCGCCGTCCACGGCTGCGATGGCGAGGTGCCGGTCTACGCGCGACAGGCGCTACGCGCGGGCCAGTGCTTCGACGGCCCGGCGATTCTGCGCGAAACCGTGACGACGACCTGGGTGGCGCCGGGCTGGTCCGCTGCGGTCGATCGCAAGGGCAATCTGCTGCTCGAACGCCGATAGCGGCCGCTGCCCACGTCGTAAAGCCGTCGTTGCTAGGCAGGCCGCGCCGTTCCACTCGCACCCGCTTGAGCGCCGCCCGGCAGGCAGGCCACGGGCCAGCCTTGCCCGGGAAAACGACCGGGCACGAAAAAGCCGGCTCGCGGCCGGCTTTTCGCAATCCTGATCGGCCCGTGCCGATAGACGAACGCTTACTTGATCTTCGCTTCCTTGAAGATCACGTGCTTGCGCGCCTTGGGATCGTATTTCTTCATCTCGAGCTTGTCGGGCGTATTCCGCTTGTTCTTGTACGTGGTGTAGAAGAACCCGGTATCCGC
>NZ_CAXGSH010000107.1:0-12033 GCF_964012375.1 uncultured Salinisphaera sp. | reverse complement strand
ACAAGGTCACCACCCCGGCCAACTGGCAGGACGGCGACGACGTGATCGTGTCGCCGGCGTTGTCCAATGAAGAAGCCGAGAAGCTGTTCCCGGCCGGCTGGAACGAACTCAAGCCCTACCTGCGCATGACCAAGCAGCCGAACAAATAACGGCTGAAAGTGTGCTGCCCCGGATACAGGCATGTAGCTGTATCCGGGGATTTAGGTACGAGTCTTTGGCGCGTCCTACGAGCTCGTGATAGCCCCCACCACACATAACGTCGGCCATGTATTCGCAAAATTGCTTTGCGCACGCGCGGATCAACGCCACGTATTCAGGTTTGGCCCTCGGCCAGAAGGCCGAGCGCCAGTGTGCGATGCAGCGCGCCTCCTCATGGTTTTTGATGGCATCAACGATGCGCGAACGCTAACGCAGACCAATATCCGTATCGGGATGCACTCCTATAACGGTATCCCCATCGTGAACCGCCAGTTCAGCGCCGTAATCACCGCTTCCGAGGTCAGCCGCCGAACCTAACGCAAGATATTGCAGAACCCGGCCTAGCTCTATTTAGCGACATTGGCATTCCACGGGCCGTCGACGGCTTTGAGAATCCAGTATGAGCTATGTGATGACCGCACGCCTGATATTTTCTGAACCCGCCCCAGCCACGGGCATTTGTTTTTTTATGTTGTAGCAAGTGTGGGTTTCACCCAGGGGTCAAAAGGTTTCTATGATGCCGGCCCATCACACCAATAAGCCAAAGGGCTGGTTTAAAACCAAAATCGGGAGCCAATCGATTGACTCCGTACTATGGTTCGGCCCTAAACTTAATCCAGATTTAGCCACCATCAATGTCGACCTTGAAATCGTTCCTCGTCTATCTTTTGCTTTCAGTACTGTTGGCGGCGTCTGCACCGTTGGCAGCGAGCAGCGTTGATGCGAGCGATTCTCAAGTCCGCACCCGCACGGTCTTTCCGCCTACTTCCATCGTCTCTCAGAACAACGCAGACGAAAACGCGGCATTGGACTGTTTAGACGCCCTTGCTTGCCAAGCGCCCTGCGCCTCGGGATGCATAGGAGTGGCAAACCACACGCAAGCGGTGCTCCCAGCGACTCCTCGGGAGCATTCCCGAACCGTCGCATGCGCGACCTCCCCTAGCGCTGCTTATCGGGCCACATTGCTCCGACCGCCGAGACTACTTCAAAGCTAAGTCAAGACCGTGGGATGCGCACTCAAATGCGTCCTGCTTCCTTAGTTTTGGAGATCAATCATGGCCATCAGCCCTTTGGCGGAGGCGCTGCCTCTGTCTAAACCCGTGCCCACGCGCCTGCGTCGAGCGGTGTCTTCTTTCACATTCCTGTTACTGGCGATATCGTCTGTCATCGGCTTGGCATCAGCCTTCGCCCAAGATCGACAACCATCAACGACACATTTCGACGTTGAAGAACTAGTTGACACGGTGTTGCGACAGAACGCCGGGATACAAGCCTTGCAGGCCTCGGTTTTTGCCGCCGAGGCACGGGTAACACCCGCCGGGTCACTGTCTGATCCGCGACTGTCGGCTGCGGTCGCGCCAGAAACCCTGGACGGCCTCGACACCCCGGCGGGCCGTACGCGCGGGCCGAATGTCAGGGTCGAGATATCCCAGGAGATACCCTGGCCTGGAACTCTAGGCTTGCGAGCCGACGCGGCTCGTAAAGACGCGCAAGCCGCGAGCCAAGATGTCGCGTCCCTGCGCCTACGTTTGGCAGCCGCAACTCGCACTCTTTACGCCGACTGGCGCTACGTACACCGTGCGCTTGAAATAAACAACGCAAACCAAAAGCTGCTAGAGGATCTGTACGACGTGGCCGAGAGCCGCTATGCAGCTGGACTAGGTCGACAACACGATCTCCTTCAGGCAGCCGTACAGCGCCAACGCCTAAAACACCAAGCCATCAAGCTTCAGCGTCTGCAAAGTGATGTCCGGGCAAAAATCAATCGGCTGATGACGCGTTCGCCGAACGCTGCGCTTGCCCCGCCTCCCGCCCTGCCTGCGTTGGGCAAGACGCGCACATACGATGTGCTACGCAAAGAAGCGATGTCCTCGCATCCCGTGCTGGTAAGGATCGAAAAAGAAATCGCCGCGCACAAAGACCGCGAAGCGCTCGCGCGCAAGGCGTTCTACCCGGACTTCAAAGTGTTCGGGGGCTACAACAGTTTGTGGGATGCGGCAGAAAAACGCTGGGTGGTCGGGGTGGGGCTAAGTTTGCCTTTGGACCGCGGCAAGTACCGGGCTCAGCTCAATGAAGCGCGGGCTCAGCTCATGCAAAGGGAATTCGAGCTCAAAGACCAACGCTCGGAACTGCTTAGCGAACTGAAGCGAGCCTACGCTGCAGCTGAAGAGGCTGAACACACGATCAATCTCTACGAGGGAAAGCTTGCCCCGCTTGCCCGGGCCAACCTTAGCGCCGCGCGCGCTGCTTATGGTGCCGGCGACGGCTCTTTTCTCGACGTAGTAACTGCGGAAGAAAAACAGTTAGAGGTCGATCTGAATCTTGAAAGAGCAAGAACCGACTATTTTTCGGCACGTGCACAAATCGCACGCTGGTCGGGCACCCATATGAATGCAACGCACTCGGATACTCGCTTCAACCTCGACATGTTCTTTCAATGAGACATGTAACGCCGAAGGAGCGAATTAACTACGCATTAACCTCGATCAGACGGCGGATGCTGGTTCGCCTGATGTGCCAACACGAGACCTCGGCGACCACAGCGCACAAACCGCAGCAAACGAAAGCCCCCTTTACCGACATCACCCGGCCGAACCCGCAGCAAGACTTCGGTTACGGGGCAACACAAAAAAGAGCACATGGCTCATGAAAAATTTCAGATGGTTTACCGCGACACTCGTGTTGTTCGCACTTGCAATATTTCTCGGCTACGAAATCGGCTCACGCGATGTGACATTAGCAGGCTCAAGTTCGAAAGCCGCGACCGATTCATCCGCGAGCGAGCGCAAAGTGCTGTATTGGAAAGCACCAATGGACGCTAATTTTCGCCGCGACCAACCGGGCAAGTCACCCATGGGTATGGATCTGGTGCCGGTTTACGCAAGTGAAGATGAAAACGGGGAATCGAGCGACGTCAAGATAAGTCCTGCGGTCGTGAACAATCTGGGTGTTCGCACGGAAGAAGTACAACACGGTGCACTTTCTAATCGCCTCGAAACTGTGGGCTATGTCACCTACGACGAGGACACTATTACCAGCATCAATACGCGCGCCGACGGCTGGGTCGAGAAACTGGCTGTCAAGACTGTCGGCAGCGCGGTTGACTCCGGCCAGATGCTGTACGAATTATTCTCCCCCAAGCTCGAGACTGCGCAGCGCGAATACCAAACGGCCCTAAAGAGCGGCAGCCAGTCGCTAATCGCCGCATCACGCCAGCGGATGCGGTCGCTAGGTTTTACTGCGAATCAGATAGCGAACGCTAAGCGTGGGCAGGATATCAGCGACCGTGTGTCTCGACGCGCTCCAACGTCCGGGGTCGTTGTTGAGCTGAATATTCGTGAAGGCGCGTACGTACAGCCAGCCACTCAGGTCATGAAACTGGCCGATCTCAGCAAAGTCTGGGTACAGGTCGAAATAGATGAGGGAAGCGCGGCACTGATAGAAAAAGGACAACCGGTGATCGCCCGATTTGAGGCGTTCCCCGGCCAGCAGTGGAAGGGCACAGTCGACTATATATACCCAGCCGTTGACGAAAAAACGCGCACCGTGAAGGTGCGGGTGCGGTTTGATAACCCAGATCGCAAGCTACAGCCGAACATGTACGCGCACGTGACAATCAGGACAGCATCGCGGAACGATGCCGTAATCGTCCCGCAGATGGCATTGATTCGTACTGGTCAAAGTCAGCGGGTGATTGTCGCGCTCGGCGATGGCCGCTTCGATGTATGTCCGGTGGAGGTCGGAGCGAGCTCCGGCAACTGGGTCGAAATTCTCGCTGGCCTGCAAGCCGGCCAGCGCGTCGTTACGTCGGCGCAGTTCATGCTCGACTCGGAAGCTAATGTCGATGCAGCCGCATTGAGGCTTGGCAACGACAAGCCGGGCTGCACGGCCGAGCACACGTCAACAGAATCAGACATGGCATCCATGTCGATGCCGAATTCTGATACCTCGAAATCTGAAACTGCCGCAAAAACACCCTCCACAACATCAAGCCATGGCATGTCCAATATGAATATGGGCACCGCCGCGCAGATCGAGCCCAACAAGGCGGAACAGCCATGATCGCGGCCATTATCCGTTGGTCGCTGACCAACCGCGCCTTCGTCATTCTGGCGCTGGTGTTCGTCATTGTCGCCGGACTGTATACCCTTCAGAGAACGCCGGTAGACGCGATCCCCGATTTATCGGATGTACAAGTTATCGTCAAGACCTCGTACCCTGGCCAGGCGCCACAGGTGGTGCAAGATCAGGTCACTTACCCGCTCGAGACCGCGATGCTGGCCGTGCCGGGGGCAACTGCAGTTCGTGGCTACTCCTTTTTTGGGGATTCCTTCGTCTATATTATTTTCGAGGAAGGCACCGATCTTTACTGGGCGCGGTCCCGAGTGCTCGAATATCTGAACCAGGTGGCTCCCAACCTTCCCGCAGAGGCCAATCCGAGCCTCGGGCCTGACGCCACCGGGGTCGGGTGGGTCTACGAGTACGCTCTGGTGGGCAAGACCGGTCAACACGACCTTTCCGAGTTAACCAGTATTCAGGACTGGTTTCTCAAGTATCAGTTGCAGACTGTCTCCGGGGTCGCTGAGGTCGCTACAGCCGGTGGCATGGTGCGCCAGTACCAGGTCGTGGTGAATCCCGACAAGCTACGCGCCTACGGCATTACGCTAGAGCGCGTCAAAACAGCGATCCAGAACGCGAATCAGGAAACCGGCGGCGCTGTAGTCGAACTGGCAGAAGCCGAATACATGGTTCGCGCTAGCGGCTATCTCCAGAGCATCAAAGATCTGCTGCAAGTGCCCTTAATGACGGATGCCAAAGGTACGCCAATACAGATCAAGGATGTCGCGGAGGTACGCCATGGCCCTGAGATCCGACGTGGAATCTCAGAACTCAATGGCCAGGGGGAAGTCGTTGGCGGTGTCATCGTTATGCGCTCTGGCGAAAACGCGCAAGAAGTTATCGATAACGTAAAGGCCAAGTTGGCCTCCTTGAAGAGCGGCTTGCCGCCCGGCGTCGAGATCGTGCCCACTTACGATCGTTCGGAGCTGATTAACAAGGCCGTCGAGAATCTACGCGGCAAGCTGATTGAAGAATTCCTGGTGGTTGCACTGATTTGCGGCTTGTTCCTGTTTCATCTGCGTTCGGCCTTGGTCGCTATTGTCAGTTTGCCGGTTGGCATTCTGATGGCGTTCATCGTCATGTACATGCAGGGGCTCAATGCGAACATCATGTCATTGGGCGGCATCGCGATCGCAATCGGCGCGATGGTCGACGGCGCCATTGTCATGATCGAAAACCTACACAAACACATGGAGCGCGAGACCGTCACCGAAAAAAATCGATGGCGGATCGTTGCCAACGCCACCATCGAAGTTGGCCCGCCCTTGTTCTTTGCTCTGGTTATTATTGCGGTCTCATTCCTGCCGGTCTTTACGCTGACAGGCCAGGCAGGCCGAATGTTCACCCCCCTAGCCTATACCAAGACCTACGCTATGGCGGCAGCTGCGATTCTGGCTATTACGCTGGTGCCGGTACTGATGGGCTATTTCATTCGTGGTCGTATCATTCCTGAACACCGTAATCCGGTGAACCGGCTCCTGACCGCTATTTACCGGCCGGCCATCAACACAGTGATGCGTTATCCCTGGCCCGCCCTGATCGCGGGAGTGGTTGTTATGGCAGCCAGCATCTGGCCCGCTAATCAGCTGGGTTCTGAATTCATGCCTCCACTGGACGAAGGCGATCTCATGTACATGCCTTCGGCACGACCAGGCATCTCGGTCGATAAAGCACGTCAGACACTTCAACAGACTAACAAGCTGATCATGAGCGTGCCCGAGGTCGAATCTGTGTTCGGCAAGATGGGCCGCGCTCAAACCGCCACTGATCCGGCGCCACTGGCGATGGTCGAATCCATCATCCAGTTTAAACCTGAGTCGGAATGGCGACCGGGGATAACCAAGGCTGACATACGCAAAGAGCTTGAAGAACGCGTACATCTGCCGGGACTGACCAATGCTTGGGTGATGCCTATCAAGACACGCATTGATATGTTATCCACCGGAATCAAAACACCGATCGGCATAAAGGTCGGTGGCCCGAATCTAGCTGAAATTGAGAAAATCGGAAAACAACTGGAAGAAGTTCTTCCAGAGGTTCGAGGAACAACTTCTGTTTATGCTGAACGCGTGGCCGGCGGCCGCTACATAAAAGCGGATATCGACCGCGATCGCGCAGCAAGGCTCGGTCTCAACATAAAAGACGTACAGGACGTAATACGCACGGCCATTGGAGGCATGAACATCACCGAGACCGTCGAGGGGCTCGAGCGATACCCGGTTAATCTGCGCTACCCACGTGACTGGCGCAACTCCGTCGATACTTTGCAGCAATTGCCGATCGTCACAGCGCGTGGCGGCCATGTAAGACTTGCCGACGTGGCAAAGGTGTATATCGAAGACGGGCCACCGATGATCAAAAGCGAAGCGGCCCAACTCACGGGCTGGACGTATGTTGATATCGCGGATCGCGACGTAGGTTCTTATGTGGTTGAGGCGAAAAAAGTCGTAGCAAACAAGGTGCAACTACCTCCAGGCTACTCACTGACTTGGTCCGGCCAATACGAATATATGCAGAAGGCACGGGAGAGCCTAGCATTGGTAGTCCCAGTCACCATTGCGCTGATCGCTCTATTGCTCTACATGGCATTCCGTAGCTTGGCGCAAACGCTGATTATTCTAATCACTTTGCCGATGGCGCTTGCAGGCGGGATATGGCTGCTCTTTCTACTGGGGTACAACATGTCGGTTGCGGTCGCCGTTGGGTTCATTGCTTTGGCAGGCGTGACTACGGAAATCGGCGTCGTACTGCTGATTTACCTGAATCTGTCTGTCGGAATGTATCTCGAAGGCCGCAAGGCCGAATCACTGCCGATCTCGTACGAAGGCGTACGAGATGCGGTACGCGACGGCGCACTGCAGCGTTTGCGCCCCATCTCTATGACTGTTGCGGCTATCGTAGCCGGCTTGCTCCCCGTGATGTTCGGCCATGGCACCGGCTCGGAAATCATGAGACGGGTTGCGGCGCCCATGGTGGGCGGGATGCTCAGTGCTCTAGTACTTACTATGCTGGTTATACCAGCACTGTATCTACTGTGGGAATGGAAGCGAATTTCGCGAGAGCATATTTAAGCATTGGCTGACGGGTATACGTATCAGAATATTTATTCCTGCCCCCACCACTGGGGGCCAAGGAGGTTATGAACTTACTCAACACGATTTTGCTTACCACGTTCAGTGCCTTTGCTGACAATTGGACGCGCTGCCGCCGGTCAGATGAACAATCCGGATATGATGAACGGCTCGATAATGCAAGGCGTCATGGCGGGTTCACCGATGATAATCGTCTGCGTGTTGTTTGGACTCCTCGTCCTTATTGTGTTTGTGCTCGTCGTTTTAACGTTGGTCAAGTATGTGAAAAGCCCACGCGGATAGTTCAAACATGGAGTTTGGCGCTTGCTCCCAAGTGTGGGGAAATAATATAGCTAGAAGAACCTCGTGAAACGGATTGCTCAACCGGATGTAACCCTACCGGGCTGCATTGGGGAAGTTGCAGGCGTTTCGGTGCAGTCACCGACGTTTTCGGCGCGCTCCATGATCGCGCCAAATTCCACGGCGACGAAGCTTCCAACGACACGTCCCAAAAGGCGCTATACGCGGCCCCTTCAACGTCGAGCTGCTACGGTCGCAGCTTGGCGATAGCGTCTGGCGCGCGGCGTGAGAGACGAGGTTACAAGGGGTTTTAGCTGAAGACAGCCATGTAAAAAAGCGACCCCGAGCGAGAAGTACCCAGCGCCTAGTTTTTACCTATATTGAAAAAGCCTTACATCTTGTCGCAACCACATCGAGCACAAAAATGATGAGAGGTGGCGTCACTTTCACATATACCGATAAATCGCTCGGGGTTATTCTCAAACGATATAAGAACTGTAGCCGGCTTTAGTCTTGTAACAAGTAGATCTGGACTTTATATTTAAATTATGGAGAGTCTGCTCGCAAAATTTCTTGTGATACTCGTATTGCTCGGCAGCGCATTGGCGAGCCCGGCAATGATGGCTCACTCTACCCAGCCGGCAGTGCAGCCCTATCAAACTGATACGTGCACACTTTTCTATAATGAGTCTCCAAATGGACTCGAGCAGGCCTCGGCGGGCACAAGTTGTTCCGCCTCAGCATGTGCAATGTTTGTCAGCATAGCCAATTTAGGCCTGCAACCCACCAAGCCTCTTCCTGCGCTGTTAGTTTCTGCGTTGCGAAACCATAGCGGCCGCCTGCTTGAAGGGCCCGACCCTTTCCCTCCGCGTTACTCAAATATTTGATCCTGATGGACATCTGAAATGCCAAGGATTCGGTTGACTCGTAATCAAGACCGATTTCCTGTCAACTTCGCCAGATCCTTCAAGGCTGTTCGTCACGGATCTGCAATATATGTTCATCACGAATACGTGCGCATGGGGCAATCCGACTAGATAACATCTAGAGACGCGTGGAATTCTATTCCGATGTCGAGATACGCGGGCAAAAGATTATCTGGGTCCAAGATCCTCAGGCGTTGGGGTGATCGTATTAGCAGTCAGCTGAAACTCATTCTGGAATTCGGTACTGCGTAACCGGTTTTCACTCTTACGGGTATTTAAATGCCGGATAAATGACGTCGCGTATGCGCCCATCTCAGCGTGAAAACACGATTAGTCTATGGTTATTGAAGACCGAATAAAACTGAAGATCGACCCCCTAATTCCACATTGATTATTAGTTTCAAAAGATTAAAGGAACACACCCATGAAAACAGCTATTTACTCGGTTATCGCTAGCGTACTAATAAGTTCTAGTTTCGCATCGACAGCCTACGCCCAACAGAAATTCGCCGAATCCCAAATAATAAAAGAACAGGAAGTCCAATCTAGTACGG
Source organism: uncultured Salinisphaera sp. (assembly GCF_964012375.1). Classification (NCBI taxonomy): domain Bacteria; kingdom Pseudomonadati; phylum Pseudomonadota; class Gammaproteobacteria; order Salinisphaerales; family Salinisphaeraceae; genus Salinisphaera; species uncultured Salinisphaera sp. The sequence goes on along the minus strand of NZ_CAXGSH010000107.1, from coordinate 2,865 downwards.
CCCGATCAGATGAAATGAAGATAATGCGCACCTCACATATGCGAGATATGGTGCTTCACATGGAGGAGATGCTGGCGAGTTGTGAAGCGCTAATAAAACGACAGTCAACAAACAACCCTGGTGCTTCCGAACGCTCCGGCGGGGCTTGACAGGCGATAGCTATATAAAGAGCAGCCCCCACGATAGGGGCTGCTCTCTCAACGGGCGTTAGGCACGAACATGCCCCGCCATCCGTGATTGGCGTAGCCCCCCACGATAATAACGCCGGCCATTTAATCGCAGAGTTGTTCTCCGATATGCAAACCGAAGCTCCGAACAAAAACGTGGCCGAGGAATACGCTCGGATTGCCGGTCACTACGACCAGAGGTGGTCGTACTATATTGACGCGACAACGCGCGAAACGATCGCACGTTTACCGCTGGGCAAGGATGATCGCCTGCTCGATGTAGGGTGCGGGACGGGCACCCTGCTTTCTCGTCTCGCGGTCGCTCATCCGACGACTCGGCTGGTTGGGGTGGATCCTGTGCCCGCCATGCTTGAGATCGCACTCCAAAAACTCTCGCCCACCGTTGAAACGCATGAAGCGTGGGCGGAGCAGCTCCCGTTTGCCGACGCAGAGTTCGATCTCGTGGTTTCCTGCAGCATGTTTCACTACGTCGCGCGGCCGCTAGACGCACTGATTGAAATGCGACGGGTGTTGCGCCCTGGCGGCCAACTCGTGCTCACGGATTGGTGCGGCAATTATCTGATGTGCCGGCTGTTCGAGCGTTATCAACAGATGTGTGCCCATCCACACACGCAAATCTATCGAACAGGCGACTGTGCTCGAATGCTGGAAGAAAGCGGCTACACCGCCGTTCAGATCGAGACCTACAAAATCACCTGGCTCTGGGGGCTTATGACCGTGCGTGGTACCCATGCCCAAGCTTGAATTTTTACTAAAGCAACAAACCCAGCTTAGAACTTTATGACAATGAGCGCCGATCTGCTGCTTCTCTGCCTGGCATTAGCCGCGCTGGGCATCGTCTTGTTGGTTTTGGTCCTGCGCGCATTGCTACGCACCGCGCGTAGTCGTTGGTTGATAGCTGCTGCTGTGCTAACCACGGCATTGCTTTGGATCGATATCGTTATCCTCTGGTGCTTGGTCGAATACACCCTGTTTGCTGTCGATTTTAGTAGCGATGGTTTGCACGCGCTCCTTGAGCGCGCTGGTCCCTGGGCGCCTGCGGCTTCCATCGGCCTGATGACGGCTCACTCTTTCGTGCCGTTTCCGGCCGAGGTGATCGCAATCGCCAATGGCGTTGCCTTCGGCACCTGGCTGGGTGTAATGCTTACCTGGGCTGGCGCAATGATCGGCGCATTATTGAGTTATGAGATCGCAAGGGCCCTGGGCCCGGCCGCACGGTCACGCTTGGTTCCGCTGCGTTACCAGGCGCGGTTGGATGCATTCGTGAGTGATAGCAGTATTTCGACACTGCTGACCGCGCGCCTGATACCGATCATGTCCTTCAATCTGGTCAATTACGCCGCGGGACTCGCCGGTGTTCCACGGTGGACCTTCGTTTGGACAACTGGCGTGGGCATTTTGCCGCTCACCGTACTGAGCGTACTGCTCGGCAGTCAGGCGCTGCACTTTCCGGCCTATATCTGGATTCTCGCAGGCATTGCCGCGCTGATCTTGTTTGGCGCGGCGCGACTCACTCGATCGCGTGTCGCATATGAGAACGACGGCCGTCGCGCCAAATCCGAGACCCGGAATCGCCGCCGAGAAAAGACCACACGATGACGATCTGGACGAATCTCCTATTGGCGATGTTTGCCGGCGTGCTGCTAAACCTCACGCCGTGCGTTCTTCCCGCTTTGCCCATCAAGTTGCGCACGATCGCACGTGTGGTGGGCAACGGTTCGCGACAACGCTTTTTGGCAGCGATCGCGCTGCTGGCTGGCACGCTCACCTTCTTCGGTGCGCTCGCTTTGGCGACCGCCATGCTGAACTGGACCTGGGGCACCCTGTTCCAGGCATTCTGGTTTCGAGCGGCACTGGCTTTTCTGCTTGCCGGCCTCGGCGTTTACAGTCTCGCGGGCCGCGGCGTGCAACCGCCCCAATGGGTCTATCGCGTCCAGGGCAACGGCTATGCTGAACCCTACTTTGCGGGTTTTCTCGCGGCCGTCTTATCCGCGCCCTGCACCGGACCTTTCCTGGGCGGCGTTATGGCATTTGCTCTCACGCAGACGCCAAGCACGATCTTTGCCCTGTTCATGGCGGTGGGCGTTGGGCTGGCCTTGCCCTACCTCATCCTCCTCGCGCAGCCCGGGCTATTGACACGTATACCGCGCAGCGGCGTGTGGCTGTCGCGAGTCCAGCAGGTCATGGGCTTGATCCTTCTTGCCGGCGCGACATTCTTTGCAACAACCGTTCTCGTCGAGCGCGTCGGCACCCTGCTGTGGACCGCCTGGCTCGGGACTCTGGCTTTCTGGTTGATCCGTGCATTGGTGGTCGGCCCCGGACTCGGCGCACGTTTGGTACCGGCGCTCGTTTTGGTGATTGGCCTGAGCGGCGCCGTCGCACTTGGCTTTGATGGGAACTCGCACGGCCAGAACGCGCTACCTTGGCAACCGTTGACCGAACACGCGCTGGCTGACGCCCGCGCCGTAGGCGCGCCGGTGCTTGTCGAGTTCACGGCGGATTGGTGTATCAACTGCAAGGTTCTGGAACAGACCGTGTATGCGGACGCCACGATTGCGCAAGCCGTCGATGCAGCCCAGATGCGCGTTCTACGCGCCGATCTCACGCGGCCGGACGCTGCGCTTGACGCCTACCTACGATCCTTCGGTGGCGCCGGCCTGCCCTTCGCCGTGGTCTT
>NZ_CAXGSH010000106.1:0-12117 GCF_964012375.1 uncultured Salinisphaera sp. | reverse complement strand
TTGCGGATATCGATGATCACCGCGCGGTTGGACTTGGTGCCGTCGCGGGCCGGGTCGCAGTGAAAGCTCGGCACGTTGAGCAGCGTCCAGCGCTTGTCATCCGGGTTTTCCACGTCTACGCCGTCGGCGAACATGTTCTTGGCGAACAGGGCATGAGTCGCGAATTCGCCCACGAACCGATACGGCACCGCGTACGAAGCGTCCCAGCCGCAGTAGACGTCCTGAACATACAGGTGCCGGCCGCGCTCATTCAGATGGGCCGCGACACGATCGAGCAACGGCTGAAAATTATCCGGCGCGAACTGCTGGAAGTCCGACTTCCACCAGATTTTATCCGCGACCTCGGGCCAGGCCACGGCGAAGGTGTCCTGGACCGGGCGCCCCGTGCAGCTGGGGTCGGAGTAGTAGACCAGCGGGCCTTCCAGGCCCAGCGCGGTTTCGTAGGCCTTGGGTTCATCGTCCGGTCCGTCGGTACGGATCCGGCCGCGATCGTGCGCAAGCGCCTCGCTAAAGAGCGCGTCCTTGCCGAGATTGTGGCGGTACTCCAGGCCGTCCAGGCCCAGCGTCTTGTTCAACTCGGCATTCAAACTCATATGCACTTGTCCTGAGAGCATCCGGCCCGCCGGGCCGGCAAAAACGCGCAGATTACCCGTAAGGGTTGTGGCTGGCAATACGCCGGCGTACCCGCGGCAGTGCGCCTGCGGGGCGGCCATGTTCGCGTTAGTCCGACGTCGAGGAACGCGGCGTCAGGCCGCTGTACTGGTGGATATCCCCGTCGTCGATCTTGAACTGGTTGGGCACACGCACGATCAGCGCCCCGTCCATTTGCGCGCTGATGGTGCCCGCCGCGCTCTGGGCGCGGTAATGGTAAAGGTTGAATTTCAGCCGCTCGTCCGAGTCGCTCATCAACTGCAGGTTCGCGTTCACGAGCAGGGTGGAGTAGAAGCGGGCGTCGCCGGCCTGCAGCCAGATATAGCTGTCGGTAGCCACCGGCGGATCGCTGAAACCCGCAGACGAGGTGTCGCTGGAAAACTTGAGCGTGAGCCCGGCATCGCTGAGCGTGGCGCTGTCGATATGGTCGATCCGTACGTGCGGCGGTGGGAAAATCCGTTCCGGATCCATGATCAGCTTGTCTTTCTCAAGCTTTATGCCCTCGCGATCGAACGGGGTGAGGGTGGCTAGATCGAGCCCGACCCCCGACAGCAGCGCTTTGACGGGCATACCGAACTGTTTGACCTGGGTGGGGGTATAGACCAGCTTGTTGTCGTCGGTCACCGTTATCGGGCCCTCGAGCGTGGTCGGCAGTCCCCCAACGGGCGGGATGAACTCGAACAGGCGGGCACCGACTTCCACGGTGAGCCTGTCCTTGGAGGTCTTGTTCGTTACGCGTGAAAGAGAGCGCGGCTGATAGTCGAGCAGATAGTTGTTGAACAGCGCATCCAGATCCTGCGGCCGGACCACCAGCTCGCCGGAGAGGATATGAATATCGAACTGTTCCGGATCGTCGAAGTTCACCGGTTCGCCGGCGTTGCGCGGTATGAGCAGGGCGCGCAGGTTGTCCACGTAATAGCCGACGTTCTTGTCCATGAAGAACTCGACGTTTTTCGCCTGCAGTGCAATAGCGCGCACGCCCGAGTCGCGCAGCGTGAATGGGCCGACGTCCGACTTGAGCGCATCCGGCAGTAGACGCTGACTCCATGTGCGGCGCAGCGTCGCATAACGCTGTTGCTGCGCCGTCACAACCTTGGGTTGCACCGTCTTTTTGTCGTTGACGTCGGCCGGGCTCTGTGCCGTGTCTTCGTCTTTTTCGTCCGGGTCCTGTTCGTCCGGGTCCTGGCTTTCTTCGTCATTGAGCGCAGGGGCCAGCCGCCCGGGCTCGGGGCCCAGCGACTTGCGCATCTGGCCTTGGGCCAAGCCGGCGCCACTCGTGGTCAGCAGCAGTAACGCGACGGCGAGCAGGGACAACCTGCCCGCCCTGCGCAGGCCCCGGTTCGGGACGGAGGCTTCAGGATGCATCGCTATCCTCCGGCAGGGCGGAACCCACGTAGTCGACGGGCACGTAGTCGGCGAGATAAATCGCGATCTCACCGGCCGGGGTGGCATCGAGCACGCCGTTGACCATCTGTTGGCGATAATTGTAGAGCGAGGCGTTGAGCTTGCCGCCATCGCGCGCCATCAGCTGCAGGCGGGCATCGGTAATCACCGCTCTTTGAATACGTATGTCGCCACCCTGGAGCATTACATAGCTGTCGCTCTTTACCACCGGCTCCGGCAATTCGGGGTTCTTGTCGCTGGTGATATCGAGATGAACACCGGCGCTATCGATTTTCATGTTTGCGACGTGCACGCTCTGCTCCGGGGGCGGCAGGGCATGATTGAGGTCGAGCACCACGTTGTTACCGGAGAAACCGGCGCCCTCGGACTCGATCTGCAGCAGTTTCGATAGCTGCAGGTTGATCGCCTCGAGCAGACCCTTGGCTTCCATGGGGCCGAGCTTGATTTCGTCCGGCCGATAGACGAACAGATGGCCTTGTTCCAGCGTTACCCGTCCGGCCATGTGGAACGGCAGCCATACGCCGGGTATTTTTGCCGCCTCGCCTTCCACCACCAGCTGGCCGCTGTCGTCGGTCGAGGCTTCGATGTTACGGAGCTGGGAGTCGTCGTAATCCGCCAGATACTGGTTGAAAAGTGCCGACAACGCTTTCGGCGGCAGCGTGACCTGGCCGTGCAAGGGATGAAAGATGAAAGAGGTGGGATCGTCCAGCACGATGGGGTCACCCGGCGTGCGCGGAAACAGAACGGCCGAGAGCTCGGTGGTATCGAAAGCAATATCGCCGACGATCCGGAAATACACGTTCTTGATGAACAGGCCGACCGACTTGCGGCCCGAGTCGCGCAGGGTCCGTTCGCGGATGACCGGGTTGAAATCTTCCGAGAAGCTGTTCTGACCGTCGTTGTAGTTTTCGATCGAGGCGAGCTGGGCATGCTTCGCGGTGATGATGGTGGCCGATTCGGCCGCTTCCGGCTGGGCCGCCTTCATGGCGATCACCGCGCCGGCGCACAGCACCACGAGCCCGGCGATCGTGATGCCCACGATCTTTTTTCTTGTCATCGACGCTTCTCCTCACACGTCGTTATTTCATTGCATCGTCACGTAAAGACGACGTAATGACAACTTATCTTTTCGCAAATCCGGCGGCAGGCGCTCAACCGAGTTCGGCGAGCGTGGTCACGATATGATCGGGTCGGCAGGTGGCGATCGGTTCGCCGTGATTGTAGCCGTAAGTGACCGCGAGCGTACGGAAACCCGCTGCCTTGCCGGCTGCGATATCGTGCCGTGAATCGCCCACCATCAAAGCCTTTGCCGGGGCGATTGACGTGTGCTGGGCCGCATGCAGCAGCGGTGCGGGGTGAGGTTTCTTTTCATCCAGGCTGTCGCCGCCGAGGGTGAGCGCGAAAAAGTCCGCGAGTTCGAAATGCGAAAGAATCGGGCCGACGAAGGCGATCGGCTTGTTCGTGATCAGCACACAGGTGACGCTGCGCGTCGCTAGTGCGCTTAGACACTGACGCACGCCGTCATATAGCGTCGTCTGGGCATGCGGTTTCTCGGCATAGTGATCGAGAAAACGCGCATGCACGGTCTCGACCGCTTCCGGCTCGAGACGCTCTGGCACGGTGGCCAGGGCATGCGCGAGCGCGCGCTCCACGAGTTTGCGGCTGCCATTGCCGACCCAGTCACGCACCTTGTCCACGCCGACCGGGCGCTGCCCGTGCTCGCCGAGCGCGGCATCCACGGCGACGGCGAGGTCCGGCACCGAGTCGATCAGCGTACCGTCGAGGTCGAAGGCGACGAGCTCGATATTGTCCAGCGCCGGGTGTCGGGCGCTGCGCTCACTGTTCGCCTGGCCCGAATTCAAGCGATCGTCCAGTGGGCGTCAGGCAGCTGTGCGGCGCTCAACGAAAGCTGCATGCCCGGCTCCAGGGCACCGACGCCTTCCGGCGTGCCGGTGAAGATCAGATCGCCCGGTAGCAGCTGCCAGTGGGCGCTGAGCATGGCAATCAGGTCGGCGACGCCAACCAGCATGTGCGCGGTATGCCCGCGCTGGCGGGTTTCGCCGTCAATGGTCAGCTCGAAGTGCAGGTCGGTGAGGTCGATATCGTCGGTCAGGGCCACCAGCGGGCCCAGCGGCGCGCTGTGGTCGAAGGCCTTGGCCTTCTCCCAGGGCTCGCCGGTCTGCTTCAGATCCGTCTGGACATCGCGCAGCGTCAGGTCGAGGCCCAGGCCGAGGCCGGCGATATGCGCACGCGCGGCCTCAGGCGCGATATCGCGACCGCCGCTGCCGATCTCGATTACCAGTTCGGTTTCGTAATGAATCGCGCCGACGTCGTCGGGCAGGGTAATCGCCTCGCCCGGTGCGACCAGCGCGCTGGCCGGCTTCATGAACACGATGGATTCCTTGCCGCTGAGCGTATTGCCCAGTTCCTCGATGTGCTTTGCGTAGTTGCGTCCGATACAGAAGATGCGCGGCGCGTTGCGCGCAGCAAAGGCATCGGCAGGACGGCTATGGGCTTGGTTCATGCAGTTTGCTCACTCAGATTCTTGTGCCGATATTCGCATAGATCGACAATCCGGCAGTCGTCACAAAGCGGCTTGCGGGCCTTGCAGGTATAACGGCCGTGCAGGATCAGCCAGTGGTGCGCATCCAGCAGAAATTCCTTTGGCACCAGCCGCATGAGCCGGTCCTCGACTGCGCGGACCGTCTTGCCGGGGGCAATGCCGGTGCGATTGGATACGCGGAAGATATGCGTATCCACCGCCATGGCCGGTTTGCCGAAGGCCGTGTTGAGTACCACGTTGGCGGTCTTGCGACCCACGCCCGGCAGGGCCACCAGCGCCTCGCGCGTGTCCGGTACTTCGCCGTCGTGCGTGTCGACCAGTGCACGGCAGGTTTTCATCACGTTGGCGGCCTTGCTGTTATACAGCCCGATGGTCTTGATGTAGTCCTTGAGCCCGTCCTCGCCGAGATCGAGTATCGCCTGCGGCGTATTGGCCACCGGAAACAGCTTGGCCGTGGCCTTGTTCACGCCCACGTCCGTGGCCTGGGCGGACAGAATCACCGCGACCAGCAGTTCGAAGGCCGAGTCGTACTTCAGCTCGGTCTGCGGCTTGGGATTGGCGTCGCGTAGACGCTGAAATATTTCGGTGCGTTTGGCTTTGTTCATGGTTCAAGGCCGTGGCGCGGCTCAAAGCGACAAGCGGGACGGGATTGTATCGGCTTCACCGCATTACGTGACTTGCAGACCGGGTGCCGGTCGAGCGGTGCCCGTTCGTCGATCACGTTAAGCGCGCTGTGCGAAGCGTTCTCTCAAGTCATTTATCCGCAGATTACGTCGATTTATTGATTCGGCCGTGGTGGGCGATCGACTGCGTTCGCTCGGCAGCGGCGGTGACAATCGCTGTAAGAAAAGTTCGCAGATCGACGCAGATCTCGCAGATCTCGCAGATCGGAGACAAGAAGCCGCGGCCTTTCGTTGGCGTTGTAGCGCGGTGCTACGTTTCTTCGAATCGGCGAAATCTGCGGTTCTGCTTGAAAGACGCGAGCCACCGGGCAACGACCGATCCAGCCTGACCCGGCCAGCGTTACTCGCGGCCGGCGCGGCGCGCCTTGGCGCGGGCGATGGCGTCGGCGATGGTGGATTTCTTGGCTTCGGAGGTGGCCTGCGCATCTTCGCGCGCGTCAACGGTGGCCTCGTGGCGGCTGGCGCGGCGGTGGCGGGTCGTACGGCGATTGAGGCGCTGCTGGCGCGCTTCGAACAGGCGGCGGGCACGGGCGGCACGCTCGGCGTCGATCTCGCGGGCCGGCGGCCAGACCGGCTGGCCGCTGTCCGCCTTGGCTTCAGGCATGTCGATACAGTCGACCGGGCAGGCCGGCACGCACAGCTCGCAGCCGGTACAGTCGAATTCGATAACCGTATGCATCTGCTTGGCCGCGCCGATAATGGCATCGGTCGGGCAGACCTGAATACAGCGGGTGCAGCCGATGCATTCATCTTCGCGGATAAAGGCGACCTTCGGCACGCTGGCATCGCCGCATTCCGGGTCGATCGGCTTGATCGCCTGGCCGGTGAGTTCGGCCAGGCGCACCACGGTCGCGTCGCCGCCGGGCGGACAGCGGTTGATATCCGTTTCCCCGGCCGCGATGGCCTCGGCATAGGGCCGACAGCCGTCGTAGCCGCAGCGCCGACACTGGGTCTGGGGCAGCAGGGCATCAATGTCGTTAACGGGTGTCGTCATCGTTTCGTTTTTCGACAAGGTCTCGACCGATTCACCCGCAGGTTACGCGACGGCTGCCAGCTGATCGAGCCAGCAGCGGGCGTTCAAGGGCATTGCGTCACGGCATTCTGGGCGAGCCCTCGGACGATACATCCGTTGACCAAGCACAGGTATGTTCGCGAGCCCGGCTGGTAGGCGGACTGTCCTGAAGGCAGGGATCCGCGGATTATGCCGATTCCGAAGATTGACTGTTCAAGCAGCCAGGTTGTTCGGCTCTTGCGTTGTTTGAAGCTTCAGCCGCTCCAGTAAAAGCGTGTCTATAGATCGACGCAGGAAAAACCCGGGTCAAGGGCGAACGTGTCCCGGCCGCAGGGATCGAGTCGTTTTCTGGCCCCTGTTTCCTGATCGGCGAAATCTGCGGATCGTCTTCAGGAACGATGGCGCAGGCCGTGCCCGGTACGACCGGAGCCGCCAGACGGCATTGCGCGCATCGACCTGAAGCTACTGTCGGCGGCGTTACTTGACCTTGTCGCCGGGTTTCGCGCCGTCGTCGGGCGAGAGGATATGCGGCGTATCGCCGGCGGCGAGCACCATGCCTTCGGATACGCCGAAGCGCATCTTGCGCGGGGCGAGGTTGGCGACCATGACCGTCAGTCGGCCTTCGAGCTGGGACGGGTCGTAGGTCGACTTGATGCCGGCGAAGACCTGCTTCTTGCCCAGTGCGCCCACGTCGAGGGTCAGGCGCAGCAGCTTGTCGGCGCCTTCGACATGGTCGGCGGCCTCGATACGCGCAATGCGCAGGTCCACCTTGGCGAAATCGCCGATCTCGATGGTATCGCTGTCCACGGCGACTTCGTCCTTTTTCTGCGGTTTGTTGTCTGCGGCTTTCGGTTCGGCTTCGGGCTGAGCCTGCGGTGCGCTCTTGGCTGCGAGATCTTCCTGGCTGGCTTCGATCATCTTGTCGATGGCCGGCTGTTCCACGCGGCGCAGCAGCGGTTTGAAGCGCTGAATCTCGCCCGAGATGGGCGTCGCCAGATCGGTCCAGCTCAGGGAATCGACGTTCAGAAATGCTTCGGCACGTTCGGCGGTTTCTGGCAGCACCGGCTTGAGATAGATCGTGAGCTGGGCGAACAACGCCAGCGCCGTGGTGCAGATCTGCTGCAGTTCGTCTTCGCGGCCTTCTTCCTTGGCCAGCTGCCAGGGCGCACGCTCGGCGACATAGGCGTTGGCGTCGTCGGCCAGAGCCATGATCTGGCGGATCGCCTGGGCGAAACGACGCTGTTCGTAGTGCTCGGCGATTTCGTCGGCCGCGGTGGCGAACCGCTCGAACAGCTCGGGCGAATCCAGGGTATCCGCGAGCCGGCCATCGAAGCGCTTGGTAATGAAGGTCGCGCTACGCGAGGCGATATTGACGTACTTGCCCACCAGATCGGAATTGATACGTGCCCGGAAGTCGTCGAGGTTGAGATCCAGATCCTCGACCTTGCCCGAAAGCTTGGCAGCGAAGTAGTAGCGCAGGAACTCGGCCGGCATATGGTCGTGCCAGGTGCGCGCCTTGATGAAGGTGCCGCGCGACTTGGACATCTTCTCGCCGTTGACGGTGAGAAAGCCGTGCGCATGAATGCCCGTGGGCGTGCGATAGCCCGCGCCTTCGAGCATGGCCGGCCAGAACAGCGCATGGAAGTACACGATGTCCTTGCCGATGAAGTGATACAGCTCGGCCTTGGAATCCGGCTTGAAGAACGTGTCGAAGTCGAGATCGTCGCGGCGCTTGCACAGATTCGCGAAGCTGGCCATGTAGCCGATCGGCGCATCCAGCCACACGTAGAAGTACTTGTCGTCGGTGCCCGGGATCTTGAAGCCGAAATAGGGCGCATCGCGGGAGATGTCCCAGTCCTTGAGGCCGGCCTCGAACCATTCGTCGAGCTTGCGGGTGACCGCTTCCTGCAGATGATCGCTGCGTGTCCAGTCGTGCAGGAATTTCTCGAAGTCCGCGAGCTGGAAGAAATAATGCTCGGAATCGCGCTCGACCGGCGTGGCACCCGAGAGCACGGACACCGGATTGATCAGCTCGGTGGGCTGATAGGTCGCGCCGCATTTCTCGCAGGCGTCGCCGTACTGATCCGGCGCGCCGCATTTCGGGCATTCGCCGCGAATGAAACGGTCCGGCAGAAACATCTGCTTTTCTTCGTCGAAGGCCTGCGAGATGGTGCGACGCGCGATATGCCCGGCCTTGTCCAGGCGCGTATAGATCTCGCTGGCCAGCTCGCGGTTCTCGTCCGAATGGGTCGAGTGGTAGTTGTCGAAGCCGATCAGAAAATCGTCGAAGTCGCGCTTGTGTTCGGCGCCGACGTCGGCGATGAGCTGCTCGGGCTCGATGCCCATATCGCGTGCCTTGAGCATGATCGGCGTGCCGTGCGCGTCGTCCGCACAGACATAGATACAGCGATTGCCGCGCAGCTTCTGGAAGCGCACCCAGACATCGGTCTGGATGTATTCCACCAGATGGCCCAGATGGATCGACCCATTGGCATAGGGCAGGGCAGAGGTAACGAGAATATCGCGCGCCATAACAGGCTTTCTTGTCGGCTGTCGAAAGCCCGCCAGTATGCCACAGCCGTGCCCGGCCAGCCGGGGCGGGCTGCTATCATTGGCGCCGTTTCAATTGACCGAATCAATCCTGGAAGCCCGCCATGAGCGATGCCCTCAAACAGACCGTCGAAACCGAACTCGGCCGTTTTCACGAGCCCTATCTGGATACCGACCTGATCAGTGCGCGCGCGGTGCGCTCGCTCGAGGTCAAGGGCGAGCGCGTGACGCTCGAACTCGATCTGGGCTTTCCCTGCGGCGACTATGGCCAGACGCTGGCCGAACAGATTCGCGCCATGCTCGAAGCGGTCGACGGCATCGAGCGGGCGGACGTAACGGTCGGGTTCTCGGTGGCTGCACGCGCGGTGCAGCCGTCGCTCAAGCGTGTCGAAGGCGTGCGTAACATCATCGCCGTGGCCTCGGCCAAGGGCGGTGTCGGCAAGTCGACCGTCGCGGCGAACCTCGCGCTGGCACTCAAGGCCGACGGCGCCTCGGTCGGCCTGCTCGATGCCGATATCTACGGCCCCAGTCAGCCGCGGCTGATGGGGATCGAAGGCCGTGCCCAGGCCAAGGACGGCAAGATGTTGCTGCCCATGGAGGCGCACGGCATGCAGACCATGTCGATCGGCTATCTGATCGAAAAGGATTCACCGGCCATCCTGCGTGGACCCATGGTGACCTCGGCGCTGCAGCAGATGCTGTTCCAGACCGCCTGGGACGATCTCGACTATCTGATCATCGATCTGCCGCCGGGTACCGGCGATATTCAGCTTACGCTAGCGCAGAAAGTGCCGGTGTCCGGCGCGGTGGTGGTGACCACGCCGCAGGATCTGGCCCTGATCGATGCCCGCAAGGGCGTGGAGATGTTCAACAAGGTCAACGTACCGGTGCTGGGCATCGTGGAGAACATGAGTACCCACATCTGCTCGAACTGTGGTCACGAGGAAGCGATCTTCGGCGCCCACGGCGGCCAGACCCTGGCCGATGAATATGATGTCGGCCTGCTGGGCGAGCTGCCGCTGGATATCTCGATTCGTGAAAATGCCGACGCGGGTCATCCCAGCGTGGTCGCCGATCCGCAGGGCAATATCGCCAGCGCCTATTTCGATATGGCACGGCGGACCGCCGCGCGCCTGTCGCAGCAGAAGAAGGACTACGCCAGCAAGTTCCCGAATATCAAGGTGGAAAGTACCTAGCTGCGCAGGGCCCGAAAGGCATCGACCACGTGCTGGGCCAGGGCCTTGCCGGCATCCGAACAATGCGCGCCGAATACGAGCGCGGTATGGGTATCGATCAGCGGCGGTAGCTGCGGCTCGTCCAGAATCTCCAGATCCGCCGAATCGACCAGCGGGCGCGGGAACGGGGCGATTGCCAGATCGGCGAGCACGGCGGCACGCTGGCCGGCGCTGTGATCGCTGCTGTAGGCCACGCGATAGCGTCGGCCGGCCCGGTCCAGCGCATCGATCGCGCTGGCACGCCATGCACAGCCGGGCTCGGCCAGGGCGACCGGTAGCGGTTCGCGCAGCTTCGCGCTGCCGCCGCGACGTGCGGCCCAGACCAGCGGCTCGGTATGCACGATTTCGCCGCGTTCGATGTCGACCTCCCGGCTGCCGACGGTGACCAGTGCGAAGTCGATTTGCTCGGCGTCGAGGCGCTCGAGAATCACGCGGCTGGTGCCGGTGACCACATCCACCTGCACCGCGGGGTTGGAACGTGCGAAGGCCGCCAGAACACGCGGCAGGATACGCCCGCCGACGTCGTCCGGCGTGCCCACGCGGACCGTGCCGTCGAGCGCGGGGGCGAGAAAACAGGCGACCGCCTCGGCATTGAGCGCCAGCAGCTGGCGTGCATAGCGCAGCAGCAGTTCGCCGTGTTCGGTTAGCTGTACGCGGCGTGCCTCGCGCACGAACAGGCGCTTGTCGAGCGTGGCCTCCAGACCCTTGATCTGCATGCTCAACGCCGAGGGCGTACGAAACACGGCCTTGGCGGCACGCGTGAAGCTGCCGTGCTCGGCGATGGCCACGAAGCTGCGCAGAACTTCGGTATCCAGCAGTCGCTCGGTGGCATTGCCGCTATGCGCTGGGAGTCCCGTCATGGCGTAAGCGTTAAATTAATTTGAACGCTGAGTATAGATCTTTTCGCTGGATTGAATAGTGGGGCGCTTCCATGCTGATTGCCTCTACCGAACGTCGATCAATCAGCGGGACATATCTCATGTATCAATCAAGCAAGGAAAAACGCCGCAAATCGCGGCGCGAATCGCCACCGTTGAGCCCGCAGGTGGCGCGGCTCTACATGCCGGCCATGCCGCCGCTCTGGCTGTTCGCGGGCATTGCGCGGGTGCTGCAACGCTGGAAAAAACGGCGTGCGATCCAGGCGCTGCTCAAGCGCGACGACCATATGCTTCGGGACCTGGGCTATAGCCGTGGCGAGCTGCGGCGCGAGCTCGACGAACCCGGAATGCCGGCGTGCGCCCGCGCCAACGCCAGCCGGACCGTCGACGGGTGATCTCGAAGAGCACGTCTATTGCTGCGGCGGCCCGGCTATGATCCGGGCCGCCGCGGATCCGCTCAGGCGTTGCGGGCCTCGTCGGCGATATCGATCACGATCTTGCCGACGGCCGCGCCGGCTTCCAGATGCGAATGCGCGGCGGCCACATCGCCGAGCGTGAAGCGGCGCTCGTCGAGCAGCGGCTTGAGCTGATCGGTGGCCGCAAGCGCTGCGGCCTTGGTCAGAATCTCGCCGTGGTGCTGCGGATGCACGCCGTGCAACATGCTGGTGAGCATGAAAATGGTATGCAGCGTGAGGCTCTTGGTATGCATGGGCGTGAGGTCGGCCTCGTACTGCGACACGATGGTCGCGACCTGGCCGTTGACCCGTGCGCCCGCAAACGACGTGGCGATATCCGAGCCGCCGGTGGCATCGAACACCACGTCGAAACCACGGCCCGAGGTCAGGCGCTGCACATAATCCTCGACGCTTTCCTCGCGATAGTTGATGGTTTCGTCGGCGCCCATGCGGCGTGCGATATCGGCCTTGGCGGCAGACGAAATGGTGGCAGCCACGCGCGCGCCCAGGGCCTTGGCCAGCTGGATGGCGATATGGCCCACGCCGCCCGCGCCGCCGTGGATGAGCACATGATCGCCCGGCATCACGCGCGTGCGATCCACCATCGCTTCCCAGGCCGTGATCGTGACCAGCGGCAGGGCGGCGGTTTCGCGCCAGTCGAGCGCCTCCGGCTTGAAGGCCATGAA
>NZ_CAXGSH010000105.1:0-12198 GCF_964012375.1 uncultured Salinisphaera sp. | reverse complement strand
ACCGTGCCACTTGTTATTGGCTTGGGCACGCTACGCTCTCACTTGTCTGTCAATCGCGCGCAAAGCACGCCGGCGCGACCGTGACAGGTCGTGCAGAGCTTCCCTAGATTCGACGCGAAGGCCCGGCCGCCGGATAATCGTGCGTACACGATCTTCGAGAGCGCGCAGCCAATGAGCGACAACAACCATTACACACCGCCGAAAGTCTGGACCTGGGAGAAGGGCAGCGGCGGCAAGTTCGCCAATATCAACCGGCCGGTCGCCGGTCCCACCCACGAAGCGGAGCTGTCGGTCGGCAAGCACGACTTCCAGCTTTATTCGCTGGCCACGCCCAACGGGGTGAAGGCGACGGTGATGTTCGAGGAGCTGCTCGAACTCGGCCACAAGGGGGCCGAATACGACGCCTGGCCGATCAATATCGGCGAAGGCGAGCAGTTTTCCAGCGGCTATGTGGCCATCAACCCGAACTCCAAGATCCCCGTGATGGTCGACTACAGCACGGCCAACCCCACGCGGGTGTTCGAATCGGGCTCGATCTTGCTCTATCTGGCGGAAAAATTCGGTGAGTTTTTGCCCGGCGATCACGGCGCGCGAACCGAGGCGATGAACTGGTTGTTCTGGCAGATGGGCAGTGCGCCTTATCTGGGCGGCGGCTTCGGGCACTTCTATGCCTATGCGCCCGAGAAGATGCAGTACCCGATCGATCGTTTCACCATGGAAGTCAAACGCCAGCTCGACGTGCTCGATCGGCGTCTGGCCGAATCGCAGTATCTGGCAGGCGGCGAATACAGCATCGCCGATATTGCCACCTGGCCCTGGTACGGCGCGCTCGCGCTCGGCCGCCTCTACGACGCGGGCGAATTCCTGCAGGTTCAGGAATACGAGAACGTTCAGCGCTGGGCACAGGAAATCGATGCGCGTGCCGCGGTACAGCGCGGGCGTATGGTCAACCGTGTCTGGGGTGAGCCGCACGAACAACTTCGCGAGCGGCACAACGCCAGCGATTTCGAGCGCCGTACCCAGGACAAGCTCGACGCGGCGGATTGAGCGCCGTGCTGCCGTCGCGCTCGTCCCGTTCGAGCCGGGCAGGCCGGGCACGAAGCTGTGGGTGCCTGCAAGCGCGCCACGGTCTGGCCTGGGCCGATGCGACGGCGGCTTTTCGTCGCCTCGGGTCAGGGCATTGGAAGCGCCGCCATGCGACGTGGCGCTTGAAAAAAAATCGTGGCCGAGCGATAACCGTGACGATACGCGCATGTGGCGAGGCGAGCGGTAAAGGACGGCCCACGTGACCAGCGAAACGACCGGCGGCGACGGCCCGCTGCAGCAGCCCGTGGCCGGAAGATACAGCTCGGTGTCTGTCGACACCGATCGACGTGAGTGCGACCGGCTGTCCGATCTGCTCGAACTGGGTCTGCTCAATACCCGCCCCGAAGAGCGCTTCGACCGGATCACCCGGCTCGCTACCGAGCTGCTGGACATGCCCATCGCGTTGATGTCGCTCATGGAAGGCGACCGCCAGTGGTTCAAGTCCACCTGCGGTATCGAGATCAAGGAATCGTCGCGCAGTATCTCGGTGTGCGATTACACCATCGTCCACGACAAGCCGCTGTTCGTGGAAGACGCGAGTCGGGATCTGCGCTTCGCTCATCTGCCCTATGTGGCCAGGGCTCCTCATATACGCGGCTATGCCGGCATGCCCCTGCATGGGCCCAAGGGCCGCCCCATCGGCACGATCTGCGTGGCCGGCTTCAAATCGCGCACGTTCGATAAGCGCGATCATGCGCTGCTGAAGGAAATTGCAGACTGGATCGAACACGAATTCGATCTCGACCGCCGTATCGCCGCCCACGACCGCCACGTTGCCCGGCTGATGGACCGCGACCCGTCGCTGCCGGTGGCTACGCGTACGATCGCGCTCGAGCGCCTTGACGATGTGCTGATGTCGCGCGCCCGCAGCGGCCAGGGCACGGCGGTCCTGCATCTGGATATCGTCAACCTCGCCCACTACGAACAGACCTACGGCGAGCAGGTCGCACGCAACACGGTCGCGAACTGGCTGGCGGCGCTCCAGGCGGGCGCTGCGGATTTTTGCTATCTCGCAAGGCTGTCGGATACCGAGTTCGTCGGTGCCGTGCCCGATCGAGAGGATATAGAAGCCGTTCGCGCCGACTGCGAGCGCCAGGTGGAGCATGCCAACCGCGCGGTCAGCGGCGGTGCGGCCCAGGTGGCGTTTCGGGTGGTTGGCGGGCTTACCGTGCACGGCGACCACGGGCGCCACGCCGCCGAGCTGGTATCGCGTGCGCGCCAGGCGCACCGACGCGCCGATATCGGGCGCGGCGTGGTGCTGTTTTCCGAAACGATCAATCGCCAGCTGCTGCGCGATCGTCATATCCGCCGTCTTTTCGAGACCGCGCTGCAGGAAGGCGGAATCGATTTCCATTGGCAGCCGCTGTTCAGCAACCGCGGCGATACGCTTGCCGGCTTCGAACTGCTCGCGCGCTGGCACGACGCCGAACTCGGCGATATCTACCCCGACGAATTCATTCCGCTGGCCGAGGCCGAACACAATCTCAGCCGTGCCCTGGTAGAACACGCGCTGGGTACCGCCGCTGCGCAGATTGCGCAATGGCAGGCACAACAGGTGCCGTCGCCGCTGCCTTATATCGCGATCAATATTCCCGGCCGCGAATTCTATGAAAGCGACTTCTACGACTGTGTTGCCGGCATACTTGCACGCCACGGCATCGACGGGCGGCGCATGGTGTTCGAACTCACCGAACGCAGCCTGATTGCCGATTTCGACGTGGCGGCCCGGACCATGGCCCGTTTGAACACGCTCGGTATTCGAATCGCCATGGACGACTTCGGCACCGGCTACTCGTCCATTGCCTATCTCACCCGGCTGCCGCTGGCGCTGGTCAAGCTCGACAAGAGCGTCGTTCAGCGTCTGGAGCACGATGCGGTTGCACGTGAGCTGGTGCGCAGCATCGTCGATCTTGCCCACGGCCAGGATCTGGGCGTGGTGGCCGAAGGCGTGGAGACCCGCGCCCAGCACGAGTGGATACGCTCGTTCGGCTGCGAATACAGTCAGGGGTTTCTGCTTGCCCGGCCCGAATCGCGCGACGACTCCTGCAAGCGCGTCGCCGCCCAGCCGCCGGAAAACCCCGCCCCCATGTGAGCACGTTGGCCGCCCATGCCAAGCATCGATCTGATCATCGAACTGTCTGCCGCCCAGTGCCGGGCTCACTATGCGGGCTCGGTCGACCATGTCTACGCCCAGAGCGTGGATGGGCGTCGGGTGCTGCTGCCGGCCCAGGCACTACGGCGCGTGGTCACGCGTGACGGCGTACACGGCGTCTACCGCTTGAGCTACGACGACAACGGCCGCTTCCAGTCGCTGCAACGGTTGGGCGACAGCGTTTGCTAGCCGCCCACGCTCGAATGCCGGCTGCGCCGTTTGCTAACTTGGCATCAACTCTCCAAACCTCAGGGATACGTCATGACCAGCCGTCGACATTTTCTGCGCACGGCCGCCTTCGGTGGCCTGGCCGGCGCGGCCTCACTGCTCGCGCCCCGTGCCTTTGCCGCAGACAAGGCCGTGCATGCCACGCACAGCCCCGACGCCATGCCGGCCAACCCGGGCGACGTATCGGCGCCCGGCTATCGCCCGCCGCATAAATACGGCGCGGGCGGTACCCAGGCCGGCAATATGTTCGTCGAAACGTCGGACGAAACCGTCGAAGCCATGATGCAGGCGCACTGGGACGCGGGCGTGCGCTATTTCGATACCTCGCCCTGGTACGGCCTGGGCCTGAGTGAACGTCGCATGGGACATTTTCTCGACGGCAAACAGCGCGACGACTATGTGTTGTCGTCCAAGGTCGGGCGCCTGCTCACACCGGATGCCTCGATGGACAGCCACGGCATCTGGGCGGGTGATCTGAACTTCAATTATCGCTACGACTACACCGCCGCCGGCGTGCGTCGCTCGGTCGAGGACAGCCTGCAGCGCCTGGGCGTGCCCAGTCTGGATATGGTGTTCATCCACGATCTGGCGCCCAGCAACGACGATCTGGACGACTACGATGCCCAGCTCAAGACTGCGATAGACGGCGCCATGCCGGAGCTCACCAAAATGCGCGAGGAAGGGCTGATCAAGGCCTGGGGCATGGGCGTGAACGATATCGAGCCCGCGCTTGCCGCGCTCGACAACGCCGAGCCCAACGTGCTGCTGCAGGCCACGCGCTACACGCTGATGAACCACGACGACGCCCTGGAGCGGCTGTTCCCGAAATGCGAGGCGCAGGGCTGTTCGGTGGTGATTGGCGCGCCCCTGGGCGCCGGCTTTCTCGCGGGTAAGGATCGCTGGCTCTACAGCGGCGACGCTATCCCCGACGGCTATCGTGAAAAACGCGCGCGGATCAGCGAAATCGCGTCTGTGCACGGCACCGACCTGAGGACCGCGGCGTTGCAGTTCACGGCCGCGCCGTCGATCGTATCGGCCACCATTCCGGGCGCGCGCGATGCACGCCAGGCACGCGAAAACGCTGCCTCCATGCGCGCATCGATCGCCCCCGCCTTCTGGCAGGCGCTCAAGCGCGAAGGCCTGATCAACGCCGACGCGCCGACCGAGCTGACTCAAAAGGCGTAATCGCGTCGGCTCTAGCCGGGCAGGCGCGGCGCCAGTTCATGCCACGCGCCGCTGGCCAGCCCGGCGAGCGACCAGGGGCCAATCCGGGTACGCACGAGGCGCAGAGTGGGCAGATCCACTGCTGCGGTCATGCGCCGGACCTGGCGGTTGCGGCCTTCGCGGATGGTGATTTCAAGCCAGGTCGTGGGCACATTCTTGCGATAGCGCACGGGCGGGTCGCGGCGCCAGAGTTCGGGTTCGGTGATGATCTCGACATCGGCCGGCCGCGTGGGGCCGTCCTTGAGCGCGGGCCCGGCGCGCAGCGCCTCGATCTGGTCGTGGCTTGGCGCGCCGTCGACCTGTACCCAGTAGGTCTTGGGCAGCTTGTACTTCGGATCGGTGATCCGAGCCTGCAGCTGGCCGTCGTTGGTCAGCAGCAGCAACCCCTCGCTGTCGCGATCGAGCCGCCCGGCCGGGTAAACCCCCGGCATATCGATATAGTCGGCCAGCGTGGCGCGGTCGTTGCCGTCGGTGAACTGAGTGAGCACACGAAACGGTTTGTTGAACGCGATCAGCCGCGGCGTATCGGGCCGCGCCGCGGGCTTGCGCGGCTTGGGCTTGCGACGGCGCCGGGTTCGGGCAGATGCCTGGCTCATGAGCGCGCTTGGTCGGTCACGGGCAGACGCAGGCGCAGCACGCTATTCGACATCGAACTCCTTGCCCCAGCTGTCGTAGGCCAGCGTCACGATGCGCTCGAGTTCCTCGTCGCTCACGCGGTCGGCGTTGCCGTGTTCGAGCGGATCGTAGTGATACACGAACAGCCGCGAGGCGAATTCGGCGAAGGGCAGTGAGGCTTCGCCCGGCAGCTCACCGTGGCCTTCGGTGGTGGTGACGATGCCCTGGCCCCAGTCCTGGCCGCTGTCGTTATTCGGGTTGAAGAAGTACACCCGCATATCGCCGTCCGGGTCGAGCGCGACGCGCAGGATGGCGATGGCATGGCGGCCGACATAGCGCGCCGCGCTGTCGGTGACGGCGATGCCGGCCGGCTGGGAATGAATGACCGGTACGTTGCCGTTGTAGTAGGGGTGATAGCAGGCATAGAAATGTCGTACGAAGCCGGCATGATCGCCAATCGCGCCGGTTTTCGGATCGGCGACCACGGCAAAGCCCTGGCCGACCCACCAGCCGTAGAATTCGGGGTTGATCCAGCGGTGCAGGTCGTTGTCGCGTTCGCCGCAGAGCCGGCCCATTTCGATATACAAGCGGTCCAGATGCGGCACCAGCACCAGCGATACCGGGTCCACGTCCAGCGGCGCTTCCTTGGCCAAGCCCGCGGCCAGACCCTTGGATGAAATCGGCTCGCCTTCGAAACGGGTGAGTACCTCGTCGTCGCGGGCCGCCCAGGTCACCAGCTGCAGCAGGTAGTCCGGGTCGTTGTCGGCCCACATCGACAGCCCGATCACCGACTGGCAGGTGGGGTTGTTGCCCTGGCCCACGCCCAGCGGCTGGCCCAGCAGCCCCAGCACGCCGGCGAGCAGGAACACGCGCGGCGGCTGCGCCTCGCCGCAGACCATGCGGATGTTGTCTTCGGTGGCCGGCGAGAGTTTCAGGCCGATCTGTCGCCACAGCCCGGCCGCAACCGGGGTAGAGAACAGCACGCCGCGTTCGAGCAGCAGCGCCAGGCCATAGATCGCCTGCGCGGTTTCCACGAACACCGTCTCGTCGATGAGGGTGTGCACCAACTGGCGATAGCACAGCAGCGCGTCCTGCCCGGTCTGACTCAAGCCGAGTGCAATGGGAATGAGCGCGTCGCCGCTGCCGTCGGGCAGCCCGCGCAGATGGCGCAACAAAACGGCGTGATAGACCGACGCCAGGCCGGTGTCGTGCATCGCCCGAGCGAAGCCCAGCGCCTCGGTCGTCAACGCCTCGTAATCCATGGCCTGCAAGCGTTCGGCATAGACGGCAACGCCGGGATCTTCGGCACAGCCGGGCGAGGGCGCAAACAGCGATTCGACCAGCCGCCGTGCGTCGTCGTTGCCGCTCGTGCTTTCGATGGCCGGGTCGTACAGGCAGGTGGCGATCTGAATCACCATCTGGCGGACGTCGTCGACCTGAATGGGGCGCTGGGCGAGAATGCGCCAGACCTCGGCGACCAGACTATCGAGAATGCTCTCGTAGCCCATATGCTCGAGTTGGTAGTGATACAGCGCCTGCACCGCCACGCCGAGCTGGTCCGGGCGTTCGCGGTCGGCTTCACTGAGCGTGCCCGAGAGCAGGTCGAGGTTGAGCGCCATTACCTGGGTCAGAAAATTGCGGGCGCGTTCGGCGGTGATGCCGCGGTGGCGGTAATCGCCGCGGGCGACCGCCAGCAGCCGCAGTTCGCTCAAGGCCTCCATGGCGGTAAGCACGGCATCGCCCTGACGCAACGAACGCACCGCCAGGGCCGGCTGCAGGATGGCCGGCCGCCCCCAGTCGCTGTGGGCGAACACGCCCGCGCTTTCGTATTGCGCCACCCGCTCGTAGAGGGCCTGGGGCCCACCGTCACTGGCCAGAATTGCCGCCGCGTGTTGCAGCACGTCGCTTTTGAGGTCCTTGCGCGTGTCTTCGTCCGCGTTGCCGAGCTGGGCCAGCTTGGCGTCGAAGGTGTCGAGCAGGGTAGCGAGATCGCGGTTGTCGTTCGGCATCGTCATAGATCAGGGATATCCAGGGGCAAGGCATGAGCCTAACGTGAAAAGGCGGTGTTCGACGTAATACGCGCCGTGCGCGCCATAGACTACTGTGTTGTACATACGCGCGGCTGAACGGCGGGCACGATTGCCGTCGCGGCGCGCGGGCGACGTTCATGCATGCATCGTTGCCGGCCGGGCTTCGCATGCCATGGGGCCGCACCCGCCGTACTGATCGAGCCGAGAACATGGGTGCAGGCTAACCCTTGGCGAAACGCGGGTTGGCATACCCATGTGCCGGCGGGTCCGCGCCGCGAAGGCGCTCAACACGGGGATCGACGGTCGACATACGGCAGGTGAATCTGGCCGAATGCGGGGTATGTTTGGACGCTAATGGCTGTAAAACACAGGCAAAATAAGACGTGAAACGAAGTTTCAAGTAAGGCATGATCGGTGCATCCGGCGCCTGCTGGACGGCGAGCGGTACAGCAACGCAAAAAACGCTGACCGTATGCGCCGGAGTTTCATAACGGAGGAGATATCCGATGCTTTCGACACCTTTCAAGCGCGGGCTGCTGGCTGGCGCCACCGCGCTGGCGCTCACCGCGTTCCTGGCCCCCACGAGCGCCTTGGCGCAGAAGAGCACGACCTGGCGAGTGCAATCGCACTGGCCGAGCTCGAGCAGCTCGTACGAAGACAGCCTGGTGCGCATCAAGAACGTCATCGAAGAGCGCACCGATGGCCGCGTAAAGCTCAAGCTCTACCCGGCCGGCGCGCTGTTCAAGGCCCAGCAGACCTTCGACGCGGTCAAGCGCGGCACCATCCAGATGGGCACCATCTCGCCGGCTTATGCACAGAACCAGATGAGCCTGGCCGGCATCGCCTCGGGCCTGCCGTTCGCGTTCCGCAACGTCTGGGAAGCGGCGTACTTCCACAAGAGCATGGGCTTCGAGGACATGCTGCGTGACGAGGCCGCCGAAGAGGGCGTGTACTGGTCCACCGACAAGGTCTACCCGACTGAAATGGTCGTGGATCGCCCGATCAACAGCATGGACGACTTCAAGGGCCTGAAGATCCGTTCCTCCGGCGCGCTGCAGACCTTTTTGACCGAAGCCGGCGCCTCGGCGAGCTATATCCCGGGCGGCGAGCTCTACACCGCGCTTTCCAGTGGTGTGGTCGATGGCGCGCACTGGGGTGCGGCCCAGGGTGCGGCCAGCATGAGCCTGTACGAAGTGGCCAAGTACCACGTCAAGCCGGCGCTCAACATCGCGGGCACGGACGTGTTCATCATCAATCAGAAAGCCCTCGACAAGCTTTCCGATGAAGACGCCAAGACGGTCAAGCAGGCGCTCGACGAGCAGTTCTGGGTACGCACCAACGAGTATCTCTACAAGGAACAGATCGCGCTGGCCAAGGCCATGGCCGAGCAGGACGTGCAGATCACCACGCTGCCGGACGACGTGCAGCAGCATCTCACCGAGGTGGCCAAGAAGTCCTGGGAAGAGCAGGGCAAGCGCAGCGACGACGCGGCCGAAGCGCTCGACAAGCTCAAGCGCATGCTCAGCGATCTGGGGTATCTCGACGCCAACGGCTGATCGCATTTCGGTCTGACTGCCGCCCCGCTGGCCTTCGCGGCCACCGGGGCGGACTTATCTGCGGGGGTCGCTTATGCGCCTGCTCAATGGTTTTATCCTCGGCATCACCAAGCTCAACGACTGGATCGGCCGGGCGGTGGCGATGCTTATTTTCGTGATGTTCGCCGTGCTGCTGCTCGGCGTGCTCTATCGCTACGCGCTCGAGGCGCCGCGTGTATGGACCACCGAACTCACCCAGTTCGTGTTCGGTTTCTATGCGGTGATGTCGGGCGGATACGTCATGGCACATCGCGGCCATGTGAACGTGGACCTGTTCTACAGCTCGCTGGCACCGCGTGCGCGTGCCGCGCTCGACGTGTTCACTTCGTCGCTGTTCTTTCTGTTCACGATCACGCTGCTTTACTACGGCGGCGTCATCGCCTGGGAAGCCGTCGACAGCATGGAAACGTCCTACTCGGCGTGGAACCCGCCGGTCTGGCCGTTCAAGATCGCGATCCCGGTGGCCGCCTTGCTGCTGCTGTTACAGGGCATCGCCAAGCTGGTTGAAGATATCGCGATTGCCGTAGGCGCCATCGAGCCGCCTGCCGTAGCCTCCGAGCGCGACAGCAATCCGGGAGAAACGGCATGAGTATCGAACTCATCACGCTGGCCTTCTTCGGCGCACTGCTGTTTTTTCTCGTTCTCGGGCTGCCGCTGACCTTCGTGCTCGGCGGCGTGTCGGTGATCTTTCTTTATTTCACCTGGGGGATCGATTCCTTCTATCTGGTGGCCTCGCAGATCTGGGGCACGATGGAGAGCTTCACCCTCGTCGCCATTCCCCTGTTCGTATTCATGGCGATGGTGCTGGAACGAACGGGCGTCGCCAATTCGCTCTACCGGATGATGTATCTGTGGTGGGGCGGCACGCGCGGCGGGCTGGCGATTGGCACGGTGTTCATCTGTGCTGTCTTCGCTGCCATGTGTGGCATCAGCGGCGCGGCGGTGGTGGCCATGGGTACCATCGCACTGCCATCGATGCTCGAACGCGGCTACGACAAGAGCATGGCCCTGGGCGCCATCAACATTGGCGGCGGGCTGGGTATTCTCATTCCGCCCAGCATCATCATGATTCTGTATTCGCTGATTACCGGCGTGTCGGTGGGTCAGATGTTCGCGGCCGGCGTCTTTCCGGGCCTGCTGCTGGTCGTGCTGGTTGCGATTTATATCCTGGTGCGCTGCTACTTCCAGCCGGAACTGGCGCCGGCCCTGCCGCCGGAAGACCGTGCCAGCTGGGCCGAGAAATTCCGGTCCCTGGGCGCGGTGCTGCTGCCGATTCTGATCGTGGTGATGGTGCTGGGCTCCATCATGCTCGGTATTACCACGCCGACCGAAGCCGCTGCCATGGGCGTGCTCGGCGCCCTGATTTCGGCCGCGGTCTATCGCAAGTTCACCTGGGCGCTGATTCGCGATGCCTCGCTGCGCACCTTTTCGCTGACCGGCATGATCATGTGGATTCTGTTTGCCGCGCACGCATTCAGCGCGGCCTATCAGAGCATGGATGCCCAGGCCATGATCGAAGGCTGGATGGAAATGATCCCCGGCGGGCCCTGGGGCACGATCATCGCCATGCAGGTCATTCTGTTCCTCATGGCCATGGTGCTCGATCCGGTCGGCATCATGTTGATCACGCTGCCGGTGTTCATGCCGATCGTGGAAAGCCTGGGCTTCGACCCGATCTGGTTCGGCATTCTGTTCGTGATCAACATGGAAATCGGCTACATGACGCCGCCGTTCGGCTTCAACCTGTTCTATCTCAAGGGCGTGGTACCGCCCTCGATCACGATGCAGGATATCTACCGCTCGGTGCTGCCCTATGTGATGGTGGGCATCGTGGGGCTGGCGATCATCATGATGTTCCCGCAGATCGCGACCTGGCTGCCGGGCTACGTGTTCTAGGTACGGCCCGCTACGGCGCTGCCCGCCGTGACGGCGGGCAGCGCTTTTGTCATCCGCGGACTATCCGGGCGACGTATCGTTTAGTTCAACGATAACGAGTTCAGCGATAAAAAGGGGATAGTTCATGACGCGTCACCATTTCGCGCCGCGCTACGCGCGCGGCCTGTTTGCCGCGGCGATTGCCATGCCGCTGGCCGCCTTCGCGGCCTCCGACGATGCGCCCGATGTCGAGGCCAGCGACGACATGGCCATTGCGGCCGAAACCGTCGCCCACTTCAATCAGCCGTGGGCGATGACCTTCCTGCCCGACGGCGCCATGCTGGTTACCGAACAGCGTGGCCAGCTCGTACACGTCAGCCGTGAAGGCGAGAAAACCGACGTCGCCCAGATGTTCGAGGTCGCTTACGGTGGCCAGGGCGGTCTGGGCGACGTGATTCTCGACCCGAATTTCGCCGACAACCGCCATATCTATCTGTCGTACGTGGAATCGCTGGATGGTGGCGCCACGCGCGGCGCGGCGGTGGTGCGTGCCCGGCTGGCCATGAACGACGGCAAGCCCGCGCTCGAAGACGTGACCAAGCTGTGGCATCAACAGCCGTACCGGGTGGGCAAGGGCCATTTTTCGCACCGGCTGGCCTTCGCACCGGCCAATGCGGAACACGCCGGCGATCTGTTCATTACCTCCGGCGAGCGCCAGAAGCAGGACCCGGCTCAGGAAATGGACAACAGCCTGGGCAAGATCATCCGCATCAAGCCGGATG
Organism: uncultured Salinisphaera sp.; assembly: GCF_964012375.1. NCBI lineage: Bacteria > Pseudomonadati > Pseudomonadota > Gammaproteobacteria > Salinisphaerales > Salinisphaeraceae > Salinisphaera > uncultured Salinisphaera sp. The sequence continues at coordinate 611 of NZ_CAXGSH010000105.1, read as the reverse complement.
GCAGCATTCCCCCGGACAACCCGTTCGCCGATGACGGCGAAATCGCCAAGCAGTTCTACAGCGTCGGCCATCGCAACATGCTGGGCATCGCCTTCGATGCCGACGGCACGCTCTGGACCCATGAAATGGGCCCGGCCCACGGCGACGAGCTCAACCGGATCGCAGCGGGCGACAACTACGGCTGGCCCGTCGTTTCGAACGGCGACAACTACAGCGGCGTGCCCATCCCGAACCACGACACCCGCCCGGACTTCAACGCCCCCGAGGTGTCCTGGACGCCTTCGATCGGCCCGGCCGGGTTCGTGATCTACGACGGGGACATGTTCAAGGACTGGCAGGGCGACGGCTTCATCGGCGGCCTGGTGGCTAAGGCCATCGTTCGCGTCAACCTCGACGGCGACAACAGCGAAGAAGTGGCCCGCTACGGCTGGGGCACGCGTATTCGCGAACTCGAGCAGGGCCCGGACGGCGCGCTCTGGGTGCTCGAAGACAAGGCCAAGGGCGCCGCCGACGACAGCATGGATGCACGTCTGATTCGCCTGACGCCCGCCCAAGAAGAAAGCTGATCCAGGCGGGCGGCCTTCTCACGCCCGCCCACTCGGCATGAGCGG
>NZ_CAXGSH010000104.1:0-12400 GCF_964012375.1 uncultured Salinisphaera sp. | reverse complement strand
TTGCGGGCCGGGGCTTTGCGCGCGCTTGATCGGCGTCAGTGTTCGCTACCGTGCAGCAAGCACGCTACGCTCTCACTTCCTTGTCAATCGCGCGCAAAGCACGCCGGCGCGACCGTGACAGGTTGTGCAGAGCTTCCCTAGGGCCTGTTAGCACTCACGCCACTCGCCGCGTTGCCGTCCGGAAATTCGCCGGCCAAGGCGCGAGCGAACATGTTGCGCGAGCCAAATGAACGACGCGCGACGCGGCATGATGAATTTTTCGCACGCAACCCGTCGGCACGCGGGGCCCCTGAATAACGATTCAAGGTGCGCGATCCGGCATTGCAGCTCGCTCATGTCGCAAAGCGACACCACGCTTACCGCGCAGTGCCTTACATGAACATCGCCCGCTGCGCGGCGATTTCGTTAGCATTAACAGGCCCCAAGTACTAACCCTACACTTCAGCGTTCGCGCGGCGGCGTGCATCATCGGCCGCCCCGGTCGACGTATCGGCTTGCAACCGTTTCAATTCTTCGATGTGATGCTTTCATGGCCCGACTCATACAAGTCGATTCCATTCTCGACGTGCCCGCGGCCACCTGGGACGGTTTATGCGGCAGCGGGCAGCCGTTCATTCGGCACGGGTTTCTTGCGGCGCTCGAGGCCAGCGGTAGCGTAGGCGAGAGCCATGGCTGGGTGCCCGCCCACTGCCTGCTTGAAAACGAAAACGGCGAAGCCATCGCCGCAGCCCCACTCTACGAAAAGCATCATTCCTACGGCGAGTTCGTGTTCGACTTCGCCTGGGCCAATGCCTATGCCCAGGTCGGACTCGACTACTATCCCAAACTGCTCAACGCCGTGCCGTTCACGCCGGTCAGCGGCCCACGCATTCTCGGTCGGGATGTCGAGGCCCGGCGCGCCCTCGCCCATGCCATGGCCCGCCTACCGGGCGAACATCGCGCCTCATCGCTGCATAGCCTGTTTGTCGACGCCGACTCGGCCCGGCAATTCAGCGAAGCCGGGGCCTGCGCGCGGCGCGGTTGCCAGTATCGCTGGTACAACCGCGACTATGCGGACTTCGACGCCTTCCTGGCACAGCTGACGTCGAAACGCCGCAAGGAGATACGGCGCGAGCGCAAACGCATGCACGATGCCGGCGTGCAGGTACAGGTGCTACGCCCCGACGAAATCGACGCCGAACTCTGGGATACACTCTATGCTTTCTATGGCCGAACCTATGCGATTCGCGGCCAGGCCCCGTATCTTACCCCGGAGTTCTTTACCCAATTATGCAACCGCATGGGTGAGCGCGTGCGCTTCTTTGTCGCCTACCACCGGGACCGCCCGGTCGGCATGGCCTTCATGATGCTCGGCGACGATACGCTCTACGGTCGTCACTGGGGCTGCGAAACGGATTATCACAGCCTGCACTTCGAAACCTGCTACTACGCCGGCATCGAATACTGCATCGAAAACGGTCTGGCCTGTTTTGACGCGGGCGCCCAGGGCGAGCACAAGATTCGGCGCGGCTTCGAGCCGGTACCGACCTGGTCCTATCACGTCATCGACCACCCACAGCTCGCTGCCGCAATCGACGACTTCTGCCTGCGCGAAGCCGCGATGATGGAATCCTTCGAAAACGAGCAGCGCGAACGCAGCAACTTCGCCGGCCAGGCGCCACCGAACACGTGAGCGGTCTACGCGTGTACTGGCTGGATCCGAATACGCCCGACGGCGCCTTTCCCGATCCCGAACTCGCGCTCGACGAGCCGAACGGCCTGCTCGCCATGGGCGGCGACCTGTCGCCCGCGCGCCTTCGCCGTGCGTACGCGCAGGGCATCTTTCCCTGGTACAACCCGGACGAATCGATCCTCTGGTGGTGCCCCGATCCGCGGACCGTATTCGACACCGGCGCCATGCATGTCTCGCGGCGCCTCAAGCGCACCCTCGCCAAGGCCGACTATGCGGTTACGCTCGACGAGGACTTCAATAGCGTCATCAGCCACTGTGCCGCCGTTCGTGCCGGCAACCCCGGCACCTGGCTCGGCCCGGAAATGCGCGCCGCATACGCCAAGCTGCACGCGCTGGGCAACGCCCATTCGATCGAGGTATGGCGCGACGGCTCGCTGATCGGCGGCCTCTATGGCGTGGCGATCGGGCGCATGTTCTTCGGCGAATCCATGTTTTCGCGCGAGCGCGACGCCAGCAAGATCGCACTCGTCTGGCTTGCACGACAACTGCATGCCTGGGGTTTTCCCCTGCTCGACGGCCAGGTGGGATCCGGCCATCTCTACCGCATGGGCGCGATCGACCTGCCGCGCAGCAAGTTCCTCAAGATCGTGCGCCAGTCCATCGACAAACCCGGACCCCAGGGCCTCTGGGCGTTCGATATCGACGTGCCCGCCAGCGCGGCACATATTGGCGACTGACGGGCTTTCATACCCGCAGGATTGAACCGCCACCCGAAATCACCGATAATTCACCGGTTAAACCGTCAGAATCGAGATCAGGAGTCAATGGCCAAAGAAGACCACATCGAGATGGAGGGCACGGTCGTCGAGACGTTGCCTAACACCACCTTCCGCGTAAAGCTGGAAAACGGACATATCGTCACCGCCCATATTTCCGGCAAGATGCGCAAGCACTACATCCGCATCCTGCGCGGCGATACCGTCACGGTACAGATCACGCCCTACGACCTCAGCAAGGGGCGTATCACCTACCGCGGCCGCTAGTGACAAAAAACGTCACCTTCTGACGTGCGCAGAATGACAAAAAGCGTCACTACAGCCAGAGGCCATTGAAAATAAAGCGGCATAAAGCTGGCACGGACCATGCTGAATAGCCAGTACGTCATAAAGACGCCGCTCTTCTTCACGCTAAACGGGGAAACCAAATGCAAAAGCAGCAAGGCTTTACACTCATCGAACTGATGATCGTCGTCGCGATCATCGGCATCCTGGCGGCCATCGCCATTCCGCAGTATCAGAACTACACAACCCGCGCCAAGGTGACTGAGGGTATTAGCCTCGCATCGAGCGCCAAAACCGGTGTGTCTGAGTTCTATCAATCGCAAGGCACGCTGCCGACTAGCAATGACCAAGCTGGCCTCCCTGCCCAGGGCGACATTACCGGCAACAACGTAAGACAAGTCGCTGTTGGTACTGGCGGCATTATTACGACTACGTACTCCGGCACCCCGATCGACGGCGAAACGATTATTTTCACACCTACAACGGGTGCTGGCAGTATCACTTGGGCCTGTACCGGCGGTACTCTGGATTCTGAATATCGCCCGGCAAATTGCCGCTAAGAGCTTGACGTCCAGATTTTCTGGGCGGTTGCTAAAAAAAGCCCTTGCCGGTTTTCGGTAAGGGCTTTTTACTGCCTGCCGCCCGTTTCAAAGCATGCTGAAGCCGTACCCTGCCTCCTTGTTAAGTTATTTTGAACCTAGAAAGTAAACGAGAATTAGTCTTCGGCCTTGGTCTTTGGGCGTTGGCCATACTGAGCTTCAGCCTTTTCAAAGACGGGCTTACAGGCCCGTTTCTTTTCGACGACATTCGTAATCTTGAGCCTCTTGGGTTCGATGGCGGTATCCGCTCGGCACCCGATCTCGCGCGTTTCATGTTTTCGGGTGACGCCGGCCCGCTCGGGCGGCCGTTGAGTCTGTTGTCGTTTGCCATGAACGACATCAGTTGGCCAAGCGATCCGTGGCTTTTCAAATACACGAATCTGCTGATCCATATTCTCAACGGCGTGCTGATCTTCGCCCTCACACGCCAGTTCTGCCAACTTTGCCGTGCGCCGGAAAACCGCACCCTCGCCGTAGCCCTGTGCGCGACAGCGATCTGGCTGGTCCACCCACTACAGCTCACTCCCGTATTTCTGGTCGTTCAGCGAATGACTGAACTGTCGGCACTGTTCGTGCTCGCAGGGCTTGTAACCTATCTTCGCGGCCGCCGAACTGCTGCAACACGACCATTGACAGGCTACGTGCTAATGTCGATTGGCGTGGGCTTAGGCGGCGTACTAGCCGTATTGAGCAAGGAAAACGGCATACTGCTGCCGTTGTTCATTGCCGTGATCGAGACGACGATCGCTTCCGGCTCTGCGCAAAACAGCGCGCGCCCACGACGCGCCTGGCGCGCGGTATTCATCTGGCTACCGATCGCGCTTCTCGCGACCTATATTCTACGTGGCGTGCTCTTTTCAGACGGCGGCCTACTGCCGCGCCGGAATTTCACGATGGGGGAGCGGCTTCTAACCGAAGCGCGGGTATTAATCGACTACCTGCGCCTCACCGTGTTGCCCAACCTCAACGGCAGCGGCCTGTTCCATGATGATTATGTCCCCTCGAAAGGCCTGCTAACGCCCGTCTCCACGCTATTTTCAGTCATCGTTCTGACAGCCGGGCTCGCTGCAGCCCTTGCCTATCGACGGAGTTACCCGGTGCTCGCGTTCGGCATTCTTTGGTTTCTTGCGGGCCATGTCCTGGAGGCGGGCCCAATCAATCTCGAACTCTACTTCGAGCACCGGAATTATCTGCCTCTGCTCGGCCCCGCGTTCGCCGCCGCGTGGTATGCGTTCATCGCCCCTACGTCTGTACGGCGATTCGTCGTGGGTGGGCTACTCGGCTTCCTTGCGCTCTGTGCTGTTGCAACTTGGCAGGCGAGTCATATGTGGGGCAACTTTGGGCAACTTTCGACCATCATGGCAAAGGAAAACCCGACGTCTATCCGAGCCCAGCAATCGGCTGCTAGATACTGGATGGAACGAGGTAATGTAGGCCAAGCCACGCAATATGTGGTCCGGGCGCAACGCCACCATCCCAATAATATTGGCGTGGCACTACAACTTGTCTATCTAGACTGCCTGGATGGCCAACTAGACACCATGCGCACAAGCGCACTGGTGAGCGCAGCGCGACAGAGCGCCTATACCCATATGGTTCACAAGCTTCCCCGCGAGCTCGTTGGTTCGCGGGTCATCCAGGAATGCGCGGGCATTACTCTGGAGGATATTCGACGCATCGAGCGCACGCTCCTTGAAAATCCGAATTACCAAGGGGGCGGCGAGCAAAGACGGCTTTATTACGATATTGCGTATATCTATGCACAGGAAGGCTTGCTGGATAAGGCAATCACTGCAGCGGACAAAGCCTATGCCGCCGCCACGCCCAAGTATGAAATCGCTATGCAGAGCGCCGCCTGGCTTGCCTCGGCCGGAAATTATGATCGGGCGCTAAAATATGTCGACAAGGCACGTAGCGCACATGGGCAAAGCTGGTACGCACGGCTTTACGGTCAACGAAAGACCATCGATCAGTTCGAGCGCGCTCTTCGTAAAGCACGAGATGGTCAGCACGCAGCCGCGCAACAAGCGCCATGATCTCGTCACGTCAGGGCGAATTGACTACAGATTGCTGGATAAGAAGTTATGAGCCGTTGCGAACTTTCGATCGTGTTACCCTCCAAGAATGAATCTGTCGCATTGCGGGTTCTTCTGCCGCGCCTGTACCAGACATATCCATCTGCCGAAATTATTGTCGTAGACGATGGCTCTACCGACGATACCCGCGCAGTCTGTGAAGCATCGAAAGTGCGAGTGCTCACTCACCCCTACTCCAAAGGTAACGGCGCGGCGATTAAAACCGGTGCACGTCACGCAAGTGGCGAAATCATCGTATTCATGGACGCTGACGGCCAGCACGACCCGGCGGATATCCATAAGCTGCTACACAAGATCGACGAAGGGTACGATCTCGTGGTGGGTGCGCGTAAGCGCAGTTCACAGGCTAGTGCCGCTCGCTGGATGGCCAACAGCTTCTACAATCGCTTTGCGAGCCGTTTCGTTGGCCAGCCAGTGGCTGATCTGACATCCGGTTTTCGCGCCTGCCGCGCAGCACTTTTTCGCGAATTCCTGCATATGCTACCCAATGGGTTTTCATACCCGACCACGAGTACGATGGCTTTTTTTCGCGCCGGCTATTCGGTGGGCTATGTACCTATAAACGTCAACAAACGGCCCGAAGGGAGTACTAGCCATATCCGGCTACTGCATGACGGCGCGCGTTTTTTACTTATTATTTTTCGTGTAGGCACCCTTTACTCGCCGCTGAAACTGTTCATACCCATCAGCGCATTCTTCTTTGCTTCGGGGCTGAGCTACTACGCCTATACATTCGTCGTTGCCGGCCGTTTCACCAACGGGAGTGCCCTGTTATTAATTACGTCGGTCCTGGTATTCCTGATAGGTCTGGTTTCCGAGCAGATTACGCAGTTGTTGTACGCCAGCCGTTCTGATTCCTGAGGCGCAGGCCGGCTGCGTGCTACTCAGACGCCACTAACGTATCAGGCGCCGGATGATCCATCGTTATCTATCGCTAGTGCAGGGCCCGATAGCGCGTGCCACCCTGCGCACCAGCCTTGTTCTGGGCGCCCGGTTGCTTGTGCAAGCTGGCACGCTGCTGCTCATTGCACGCTTACTCGGCCCGCAACAGTTCGGCGCATTCGCGGGAATTGCCGCTCTAGCCTTGGTCCTTGGGACCTTGTCGACTTTCGGCACGCATCTCGTGTTGCTGGGCGATATATCAAAGGCATCGGGACGCCGCGACGATCTCCTATCCTTCGCACTTCCCACGACGCTACTTTGTGGCGGCCTTCTGCTGACGCTTTACCTCGCGCTATGCGTGCTCGTACTACATGCAGCCGATATCTCCCTACCGGTGATCCTTGCGGTGGGCGTTGCTGAGATCCTGCTGCAGCCCCTGATAGGGCTATGCGTCACGGAACATCATGGGCTCGGCCGCATCGCGCGCGCGCAGATCATCACCCTCGTTCCCTTAGTCATGCGGCTGATCGCTGCAGCCGTGCTTTGGGTGCTATCTCCACCGGATACGCTTGTCATTTATGCATACGGTTACGGTATGGCATCGCTGGCCACACTTGCGTTAGTCGTACAAACACTGCCGACACCCTGGCCGTCGCCGCCCCGATGGCGGCCCCCACGCGCAGTCGAGCTGAAAGAAGCGGCGGGCTTCGCCGCACTCAGTATCACTAAGGCCGGCCCAGGAGAACTCGACAAGACCCTAGCCACCCGACTATTACCGCTGACATCCGCGGGACTCTATGCAGCCAGCGCTCGGGTAATTGGCGCCACAACGCTACCCGTGACTGCGATGGCTTTGTCGGCCTTACCGCGACTTTTCCGTGACGGCGAAAGTAACTCAAGTGAGGCTATTACCCTCTCAGGGTGGATGCTCACCTGCGCCACGGGCTATGGCCTGGCGTTAGCAGTGGTTTTATGGATGATGGCTCCCGCGTTTGGCTGGCTATTCGGCCCTGCCTACGCTGGCATGGATCAGTTAGTCCGCTGGTTGTGCATGGCCGTTCCCGCAATAGCCCTACGATTGACCGCAGGCAGTATTCTCATAGCATTAGGCAAGGCATGGGTACGAGCAGCTTTTGAGGCAGGCGGACTGGTGATACTGACGCTATCGAGTATTTTTTTAGTCCAGCATCTTGGGCTCGTTGGCATGCCACTAGCGCTGGCCTGCTCGGAGTGGACGATGGCGCTGGCCGGCTTCGTGTTTATCGCAGGCAAAAGACGTTAGCAATCGGCGCGCGCATTGGCTGAGCCACGCCGGCTTTTTCAATCTCGAACGCGCCTAGCCACGACCACCAGCTCGCTGCCAAAGCGGCTCAGTCCCAGTGTCCGACATAACCGTTCACCAATCAATTGAAGCCGCGCGCCCACCACAGGGCGACCCCATACGCTCGGCAACACTCGAAAGCCCTCGCATCTGACAACCGCAAATCCGGCGTTTTCCAACATCTTGAACATATGCCGCCGAGACATGACGTTCCGCGCTCCGGTGGGCTGCCATGCGGCCATTCTGGACAACAGACCGCTGACACTCGCGCTATTGCGATGATTATTTACGATCAATATGCCGCCTTCCGACATATGCGCGGCGACCCAGCTGAGCGCCTGTTGGCGTAACTCCGACTCGGCGTTGAGGACGAACCGAAACATCGTCACGCAATCGAACGGGCCCATATCCGCTGGCGGATCGCGCGTGACGTCTACGCGCAGCAACGCTGCATCCGGTACACGCTGCGTCGCAACGGCAAGCATGTCTTGGGAAATATCAATTCCGAGCGAACTGTGGAATACCGAGTGGCCCACCTTTAACAGGCGGCCTGTGCCGCACGCGAAATCGAGATAGCAGGTTGCGCCCGCGGCAGCAGCTTGCCCAAGCTGCTGGCGAACAAACGGTTTAACAAACGCGTCCCATATGAGCGCGTCGAGTCGCACCGCGTGTTCTGCATCGTAGCGTTCGCCAACCTTAGCGCCAGTATGAGAGTCACGGTACGAAGTCATTTACTACCCGAAGCGTCCAGAAAAAATCGCTCTATTGAGAATGTTAGTCGCTCGGCGCCGTTTCACCAACGCGACGGGCCATGCCAAACGCCCCTCGTAGCTATTGATAAATCGTAACGCCATACGGTAGCTGAGATTACGAACAGCGCGTAAAACCTGAGGCGTCAACGCACCAGCCTCGTCTAGATACGCTTGAATGAAAACCTCGGCCGCACGCGTATGGCGTTCAATATCAAAGCGGATCAGTTTATGAAGGGGGTGACTGAGTAAAAGTCCCATATGCATAGAAGCCAAATCGATAGCCCCGCAGCCACGAACGTAGCCTTGCCGCAAAGTAAATCGCCCGGGTAACGGATCGATTATCAAAAAACCGAACTTCGGCCGCCAGAAAACGTTCCCGTGCCATAAATCACAGTGAAGCCAACCTATCGGCAGATTACGTTCCAGCACCTCGATATGTTCTTTCTCGAGCCCCCAATTATTTAACGGATAAGGCCCTTGCGCGAATAAAGCCTGATCGGCTTTTACAGGTTGCTGATGCATCCGCGTGAGCAAGCGTCCCAAACTGTCAAATAGACGCTCTTCCGTAACCAATTTTCCCAAATCCGACGGCAACTCGACGAATTCATAGTCAATCGATTGTTGATCGGTAACGACCCGTACGGGGGATATTGTTTCGACGCCGTCTACCCGCGAACAAATATGGCGCAGAATCTGAATGCGGTGCCAATCTGTCTGGACATGCCGACCATGATACTTGCGGAACTCACGCGGGCTCTTCACGCGCGTTTCCCATGCTGCACCATATCGCCGTAGATCGAGATATAGGCGTTTAATACCGTTGCCGCCGAGTAGCGGCTTAACGCTGCCTGCCGTGCATTCTCAGCAAGCGAAGAACACAAGCGATTTTCATGCGCGAGCCGACGAATAGCGAGTGCGAACTCCAACACATCGTCCTGGCGGCAAGTAATCCCTGTAACGTCATCGTGGACTATCTCGGATAGCGAAGAACCTCGTGTCGCAATAACCGGCAGGCCGCAAGCCATGGCCTCAATTACGGATAGTGGCAAGCCTTCGCTACGCGATGGAAACAACAGGGCATCGGCACTTTGCATCGCGGCGACAACGGCATCGGATCCAACCAGCCGGCCCAGGTCATGCGTATTGCGAGGCATTTTCTCGCCGGCTCGCCCGCCCGCGGTATAAAACAGCTCGAACTCGTCTCCCAGCTCGCCCATGATCGGCCCAAGCAAATCCACCCCCTTGCGCGCGCTCCAGGTGCCGACATACAGCAGCCGAAAAGGCTCATCTGGCCGCCGCTTTCGTTCACCCGGCCGAAAAAAACGGGTGTCCACGCCGTTGTAAATTACGTCGGCCGGGACTCCAACCAACGTGCGTTTGGCGGTGTCGGCGACGAAGCGACTGACGGCAACTACCCGGGCCGCGCGCCGCATAATGCGACGTTCTCGGGGCGCAATCCAGAAACGATGGTAGGCGGCACGGAGATTGCCCTTATAGCGACGCAGGTCGGGATGATGAACAGCATGGTGCAGCGTCGCAATCACAGGCAATCCGCGCGGCAGAAAACGCGGATGCAGCCAAGTGTTGACATGCACCAGCGTCGCCCAGGCGGGTGGCTTGGGAACGGAGACCGTCCATGGTGCATATTCCGCCCGTAGTGGCAACCATGTGATATTTGCACGTATACCCTGCGCCCGTAACTGGCAGACTAGCCGTTGTGTAAAAATGTCAGTACCGGTACCCGTGCGCACGGTGGGAAACCATACTGCGATATTGTCCGGTTTCACAGCAGCGTCCATCGACTCAACGCCTGGAAGCCGAGCATAGGCCTTCAATTTCCTGCGTGAGCGCCCGGCCAAAAGCCGGCCACGCGAACTGCTTGGCGTGTTGGTATAAACCCGCTTCGCTCAAAGGCTCGTCCAGGAGCCTGTGGATGCACTCAGCAAACACCACCGGCTGCCCAACAGGCACGAGATGACCGGAATAACCATCGGCTACCGCATCGATCACGCCGCCCGTCGCATAGGCGACGGTGGGCAAACCGTAAGCGGCGGCTTCTACCGCCACCATCCCGAAACCTTCAGGGTCCCCGGCGATATGTCTCACGGGAAATACATGTACTGCGGCGGCGCGATAGGCGCTAGCAAGCAGGTCGCGGTCGATGATCGGTCCAAGAAACCGAATATTCGTTCCAACACCCGCCCGGTTCGCAGCCTCCTGAATATCGGCGGGCGACTGTGCAGCAGCCTTAAGCGCATGGACCGGCACATCGCCGATAATCACGAGTAGTACATCGGGATGTTGTTCGACCACGCGCGGTAGCACCTCAACGACAAACTCACGCAATCCCTTGCGCTGAGTCAGGCGGCCGACGGACAATAAAAACCGGCGATTACCTAGGCCATAACGTTGCCTGAATGCGTCGACCAAGCTTGGATGGGGAGCGGCCGCGGGCAAATCAACGCCCGGATGCACGATAGCGATACGCTCGGCGGCAACGCCGATGTCACGCGTAAGATCTGCGGTAGCGTGACTATTGGCGATAATGCGGTCTACACGCCTGAGAAATGGCAGCCAGAGCAACCGATACAAAAGACTCGCAATGCTGACGTCTAACCCATGGACATACGCCACGCTGCGAGCACCAGAGGCTTTCGCGGTGACCGCTGCGATAGGGGCGGTCAGCCCGCTTCCCGCTAAGATTATGTCCGGCCGCCACTCGCGCGCTACCCGTATTGCGCGCCAAGCGGCTACGGCGATAAATCTCCACAGCGGCGCGAGCGGCACTTCATCGACGTCGACAGCCTCGGGCTTAAGCGCGGCCGATCCCCGTGGCGAGACAATATGCGCATCAGCATACTTAGCGAGTTCAGCCGCCATGTGCCAATTGAGCCGCTCCATCCCACCAAGAAGCGGCGGGAGATTACGCGTAATAATTAATATTCTTATTCGTTTCTGCATACAATCATTATCGAGAACAGCACGCGTAGTTTGCGATACGAGGGAGCATAAAGGGCTTTCAAGTTAAACTTCCTCTCTGTCGGGAGACGGTAAAAACAAAACGGATAGCTTTTGTCCCTCCAACGCGGATCGACTGTCAGGAGAATAGTGGTGCCAGCAGATGCATAAACTCCGAGGCAAAGGAGATATCCCCGACACGCAAGCCGCTCAAAACCGGCATGATCGCGTGGCTATACCAAAGGGATGTTGGCGTCACACCGTGCCCGAGCTTAGGCCTAAAATTTTCACAACAGGGCAGTCGAGATCAATAATCCGCGGCGGATTACAAATGCTCGGCACCCGTCGGCACACTAGCAATCAGCGCGTTCCAGCGCCACACTCCCTATCGCGCTTCGAAACACCGGCCGATCACATCATTACTATGCGCGGAAAGCTACTTAGCACGCCCCGCCGCCGCACGTCCGGCTTTACGCTGATCGAGCTCATGATCGTTGTCGCTATCATTGGCATACTCGCCGCTATTGCGGTTCCTTCGTACTACGGCTACGTCGCACGCGCCCAATTCTCCGAAGGTCTCAGCCTCACCAACGGAATGAAAACCGCGGTGGCAAATGCGTACCAGAATCGCAAAAAGCTTACCGGAATCGACAATGGTGTGGGCTCCGTCCCGGCAGCGGTGGCTTCGCAGGGTACTTACGTTTCCGCCGTCGTGGTGAGGGACGGCGTGATTACCGCCCGGTTCGCAAGCGACAGCGCGCTGGCCAACAAAAGCGTGACGTTAATCCCGATCGAAACGAACGGCGCCCTCGCCTGGCGCTGCACGACCACCGCCGATTTCTCGAAGGCGCCCGCCAGTTGTCGCAGCAAAACGCCGGATCAGCTGAACTCTGACGAAATACCGATCGACGACGGCACGCCGTGAGGGCCGGAAGGTATGTCGCTTGTGGTAATCGAACCCGACACGACCGGTTTGGGCGCCATCGCGTAGGTTGGATTAGCGGAGCGTAATCCAACACGGAACGAAGGCGGTCCTGGCCATTCGCCTGCGTCATCCCA
>NZ_CAXGSH010000103.1:0-12904 GCF_964012375.1 uncultured Salinisphaera sp. | reverse complement strand
TTCTGGCTGCTCGCATTACTCGTCACGGCACTGCTCACCTTTCCCTGGTACGCGCCGGCTTTTCTCTAAGGAACGATCGTCATGGTTCGAAAACAACGCATGATTCTAGTGGCCACCATGCTGCTGGTGGGCACGGTCTGGATACAAGGCGCTTTTGCGGCGGCTGAAAGGACCGTAACGCTTGCGGTGGGTCATATGACCTGCGCGACCTGTCCCTTTGTGGTGCGCAAGGCGCTCCAGCAGGTCGACGGCGTCGACACGGTGCGCGTGGACTACGAGTCCAAGACCGCCACGGTCGCCTTCGATCCGAAGATTGCTTCGGTCTCGGACTTAACCGCGGCCACGACCCGCGCTGGCTATCCGTCCGAGCCAACGGAGTAACACCACATGGGCCGCAATAAAAAGCTGTTCAGTGTGGGCATTGCAGGCACCGTCATCGCGGCGCTGTGCTGTTTCACGCCGGTGCTGGTGATCCTGTTCGGCGTCGTCGGTCTTTCTGCGCTGGTGGGCTATTTGGACTATGTGCTGCTGCCCGCGCTGGCCTTTTTCCTGGGGCTGACGATCTACGCCGTTTATCGGCGTAAGAAAATGGCCTGCTAAACCCGACCGATCCGGAACCCAAATGAAACGCATACTCGCTATTCACGGCATGACCTGCGCGCACTGCGCCCAAAGGGTCGAGGACGCGCTCAATGCACTTCCTAGCGCAAGCGCTGTGGTGTCCTATGCCGAGCGCCGTGCCGAAGTCCAGTTGGATGACGGCACAGATGAAACCACGCTGATCGAAGCGGTACAGGCCCAAGGCTACGATGCCCGCAACTGGGACGACGAATCTTCGCTTGCCCAGTCTTCACGGGTCGCGGGAGAAGACGAAAACCGCCATATCGCGATCATTGGCAGTGGCAGCGGCGCGTTTGCGGCTGCCATCCGCGCCGTTGAGGCAGGGGCGCGGGTGAGCATGATCGAGTCGGGCGACATCATTGGCGGCACCTGCGTCAATGTGGGCTGCGTGCCGTCCAAGATCCAGATTCGCGCCGCCGAACTGGCCCAGCACCAACGCCACAACCCGTTTGATGGGTTGGCAGATTGCAAGCCAACGATTAATAGGCCACGCCTGCAGCGCCAGCAGCAGTCCCGAGTCGAAGAACTACGCGCGGCCAAGTACCAGAAAATACTCGACGATAATCCATCGATTACGCTGCGCCGCGGGCGGGCCCACTTCGAAGATGCGCATACGCTAATTGTCACGGCACATGACGGGTCCGAAGATCGTTTGGTGACCGATCGCATTCTGATCGCTACCGGGGCTTCCCCAACGATCCCACCGATACCGGGCCTGGCCGACACGCCGTATTGGACGTCCGATGAGGCGGTTTTCAGTCCGGACACGCCCGAGCACATCATCGTCATCGGCGCCTCTGTCGTTGCCGTTGAACAGGCTCAAGCGTTCCGCCGTTTGGGTTCGAAGGTCACAGTCCTGGCCCGCAGTACGCTGCTATCCAGCGAAGACCCCGCGCTCGGCGAGGGCCTTGCCGCGGCCTTCCGCGCCGAAGGAATCGACGTACGCCAGCACAGCCAGGCGCGTTCCGTACATTTTGCGGCAGGGCAATTCACGCTCGACACCGACGACGGCCCGATCCAGGGCGACCGGCTGCTGGTGGCAACGGGCCGCTCCCCGAACACCCGCGATTTGGCACTAGACAAGATCGGGGTGGTGACCGATGAACGCGGTGCGATCAGGGTTGATGCCTCGCTATGTACCAGCGCCGAGCATATCTATGCCACTGGCGATTGTACGACGCTGCCCCAGTTCGTCTATGTGGCCGCCGCCGGCGGCACCCGCGCGGCCGTCAACATGACCGGCGGTCGAGCGCGGCTGGATCTGTCCGCCATGCCGGCAGTGATCTTCACCGATCCGCAGATCGCGACGGTGGGGTTGGATGAACGCCAAGCCCAAGCGCGCGGCCTCGAGATCGAGACCCGTTCTTTAGGGTTGGAACATGTACCACGTGCGCTTGCCAACTTCGAGACCCGCGGATTCGTCAAGCTGGTTGCCGAGGCGGCCAGCCATCGTCTACTCGGAGCTCAAATCTTGGCTCCCGAAGCCGGCGAGATGATTCAGGCCGCTGTATTGGCCGTCCACCACGGCATGACCGTTGAAGCCTTGGGCGATCTGTTGTTTCCTTATCTGGTTCACGTGGAAGCGCTCAAGCTCTGTGCCCAGACTTTTACCAAAGATGTCGAGCAGCTGTCCTGCTGTGCTGGGTGACTGTCGCCGTTAGCGATCGGTTGATCGATCGAGCCGTTGTTCGTCTACCTCTTTCAGTTCGGCGCGAGGCGAGCCTCGCAGCGCTGGATTCGCCATCAAGTCTTGGGGTATTTTCGCGTGACCCGATGTCTTTGATTGGGGCACGACCCAATACAGACCTGCAAAGATCGGTTCACCTAGTTTGCCCCTGATGTATACGATTCAAGCACAAGCTTCACGTCGCATGCGGGGCCCACAGAATGATCGCTGCGCCGGCAAGACAAACCGCTCCGCCCAGGGCATCCCAGACGTCGGGCGCGTGCCCTTCTATAGCCCACATCCAAAGGATTGACGCGACTATATATAGGCCTCCATAGGCAGCGTAAGCGCGTCCTGCTTGATCAGTGGGGCTGAGCGTTAATAACCAAGCGAACGCCGCCAGTGAAACCATGCCCGGAAAAAGCCATAGCGCACTATTCCCCGATCGGAGCCAAGACCAGAACGCGAAGCAGCCGGCGATCTCAGCAAGCGCAGCGCAGGTATAGACCACAAGTGTCGGCATGAGTGACCAGCAGATTTGCTTTTGGCGATGCAGTTTAACGCGAGCAAACCAGCACTGAGCGTTCACGAACTAGGCTGAACTGAAAAACGGTTCGAATCCCGAAGGCGTGTCATGTCGATGTGTTTGCGATAACAGCGCATTAGTGAGTTCGGAAGCTCCGTGAGCGTCTGCTTTTGGTCCAGGCTGTGTGAAAACGCTCCCACCGGCTAAACTTCTCTCAGGCTATTGGCGGAGTGCTTGATGAGTCGTTTCGTGACTGGTGATGACCGCGCGCAGAGCGCTCTGCTGCCGGCAAGCCTCGACGACTACGTTACCGAGGACAATCCAGTCCGAGTGATTGATGTCTTCGTTGATAACCTCGACCTCACCGATCTGGGCTTTGAAGGCGTTGTCGCCCAAGTCACCGGGCGGCCCGGCTATCACCCTGCCACGATGCTCAAGATCTATATCTACGGGTACCTAAACCGTGTGCAATCCAGCCGACGACTGGAACGCGAGGCTCAACGCAACATAGAGCTCATGTGGTTGACCGGTCGTCTGGCGCCCGACTTCAAGACAATCGCGGACTTCCGCCGTAACAATGGCCCATCGATCCAACGCGTATGCCGCGAGTTCGTGATGCTGTGCCGTCGTCTCGACCTGTTCTCGCAAGCGCTGGTGGCCATCGACGGCAGCAAGTTCAAAGCTGTTAATAGCCGCGATCGCAATTTCACCCGCGCCAAGGTCAAGCGACGCATCGAGCAGATCGAAGCCAGTGTCGCGCGCTACCTGTCAGAACTCGAAAGCGCCGACCGTCAGCGTCAGAGTGATACCACCGAAGCCCGGGCAACAAAACTTCGAGACAAGATCGACACGCTGCGATCGGAAATGCAGCGCATGCAGGCAATGGCGAAGGCCGTAGCAGCAGCGCCCGACCAACAGATCTCATTGACTGATCCAGACGCACGCTCCATAGCGACGGGCGGCAAGGGCTCGGGGATGGTGGGCTACAACGTCCAATCGACTGTCGATGCCGAACACCATCTGATCGTGGATCACGAGGTCACCAACGTCGGCCACGATCGCTCGCAGCTGCAGCCGATGGCGGATCGAGCCCGCTCAGTCATGCAGACCGATACCCTGGCCGCAGTCGCCGACCGCGGTTACTTCAACGGCGAACAGATCGTGGCCTGCGAGAGGGCCGGCATCCAGGTTCACGTGCCCAAGCCGCAGACCTCTAACAGCCAGGCCCAAGGCCGGTTCGGTAAGCGCGACTTCATCTACGAACCCGATAGCGACACCTATCGTTGCCCGGCCAATCAGACCTTGGTCTGGCGCTTTACCACGGTGGAGAAAGGCCAGACGCTCCATTGCTACTGGAGCTCAGCCTGCGAGACGTGTGCGATCAAGGCGCAGTGCACGTCGGCGGCGCAACGCCGCGTCAAGCGATGGGAGCACGAGTCAGTGCTCGAAACCATGCAGCAACGCCTGGATCAGGATCCGAATCTGATGCGGATACGGCGACAGACGGTCGAGCATCCCTTCGGCACGCTCAAGTACTGGATGGGCTCAACACACTTCCTGATGCGCACGCTCGCGCATGTGCGAACGGAAATGAGTCTGCATGTGCTGGCCTACAATCTGAAACGCGTGATGCGAATCGTCGGGATCGGGCCGTTGATGCGGGCAATGGCTGCCTGAGCGTGCTCGTTCCCTTTAAACGGCGCCTTCGAAGCGGCCTGAGGCGCC
The DNA here is from genome assembly GCF_964012375.1 of uncultured Salinisphaera sp. Taxonomy (NCBI): domain Bacteria; kingdom Pseudomonadati; phylum Pseudomonadota; class Gammaproteobacteria; order Salinisphaerales; family Salinisphaeraceae; genus Salinisphaera; species uncultured Salinisphaera sp. Next base: position 8,366 of record NZ_CAXGSH010000103.1, on the reverse strand, counting down.
TCCGGGCATGATGAAGTCACAGGCCTGCGTTGCGATCACTCTGAACCGTGGCCGCCACGCGGAGCCCTTAGCGCCTGACATAGACAGCTGATGGGGAAAAGTACGCTAACTCACGCGTTTTCACACAGCCTGGGCCGAATGCGGCCATTGGTCTAGTGTAATTCCTGAATTACGAGAACGTTTTGAGGATCATGTAGCCGGCAGTGAGCAGCATGGCGATCGAAAAAGCCAGTTGCAGCGACGGACCAGCTATATACCGTGACAACGTACGGCCTCCGATCATGCCCAAAACACCACCGAGTATGAATAAGCCGGTCAGTGCCCAGTCGATATCACGACCGGAAAAAACCGCTGATGTGAGTCCGGATAACCCAATAAGCGTAATCACCAAAAGGGAAGTCGCGACCGCTCTGTGAATTCCCATTTCGGTGATCATGATCAGCGCCGGTACGATTAGAAAGCCGCCACCCACGCCGAAAAAGCCGGAGAGGACACCGACGAGAACTCCGACGGCTACAAGCGCTGCGCTACATGGCGCGTTCAGCCGGAGTTGGCCATCGCGGCTGTAGTGACAAACGGTGCCCGGGTCGTCATGAGCGTCGGCGGCCGGCCTCGCCCGTACGACTTTCGAGTCATCACCCGCACGGCGCGCGCTTCGAAACATCCTTGTAGCCACGAGGATCATCACGCCAGCGAATAGCGCCGTAATCGTAGCTTCGTCAACTAGATCGCCCAGATAGACCCCGACGGGCGCAGTCGCAACTCCTGCCACTGCAAAGATGAGTCCTGCCCTGAGCTCGATTAAGCCCCGCCAATAAGACTCTGCTGCGCCAAACGCCGCGGTAATTGCGACTGCGCCGAGCGATACCGCTATCGCAGCCTGCGCCGGTTCGCCGAGGCCGTAAATCAATAGCGGCACTGCGAAAATCGAACCGCCTCCGCCTGTCAGGCCAAGGGCAAGGCCTACAAGAACTCCGAAAATCACACTCATGGCGCTCATCCACCATCTGGATATCAATTTCTATAGAACTAATTGCTCTATCTTTATGCCTCGGTAGTATACAGATACGTGTAGGGGTACGATGTAATGGTCCAAGCGGAGGCTCTAACAATGGCAATACGTAAATGCACCCTTTCTGCGCTTGTGTGGCTTCTATCGGTCTCGCCTTGGGTACAGGCAAGTCCAAGCGATATAGCGAATCAAGGCCTCGGCGAGAACATCGCGCCCTGTAGTAGCTGCCATGGCGCGCATGGCGAAGGCAATGCGGCCGCCGGCTTTCCCCGCCTTGCCGGGCTCGGCGCGCCCTATCTCGAGGCGCAGCTCGACGCCTTCGCCAGCGGCGCGCGCGAGAATGCGGTCATGCAGCCGATTGCTAGTGCGTTGTCCACGGACCAGCGAAGCGCGATGGCCACCTATTACAGTCAGCTTTCCGCAGAAGGCGCGCAGGCAAGCAAAGGACAATCGGATAACCCACCCGATACTGGCGCCGAGCTCGCGGAACATGGCCGTTGGGCGAACGATATTCCCGCGTGTGTCCAATGCCATGGCCCGGCGGGTGTGGGTGTGGGCGAGCACTTCCCCGCCCTCGCCGGCCAACCAGCAGCTTATCTCGAAGGTCAGTTGCGGGCCTGGCGCAATGGCAAGCGACCCGGCGGGCCCATGGGTTTGATGGCGTCGATCGCCGCTAAGTTGGACGAATCGGATATCAAGCCAGTCGCCCAATACTTCGCTGCGCAATCACCGGCACCCGCCAAGGGGCTAGATCATGAGTAATCGTATTCCGCTTTTAACGGTCGCGGTGTCGTTTGCCATGCTCGCCGCAGTTATTTTCTGGGTTGGCACGCGGGATCAGAGCGCGCCGACGCCAGCACAGGCAAAAACTGCGAACGCCGCTCCCGCAGCTAGAGGCGACACGACAGAGAGCGCCACGAAATCTGAGGACGTGGCTGTATCGGGTAACGCGGCGTCCGAGAGAAGCGAACCGCTTCCGGGCGCGGCGCAGCCCGGCGCTGCGAGTGCGGCTGACGATTTTGCCCCACCCGCACGCAGCGAGATCCCGGACGACGAGTTCGGCGCCATGGTTCGTAAAGGCCGCGACATCTTCACCGACACGCAGCAGCACGCCGATCAATTCGTCGGTAACGACCTGCAATGTGCCAATTGCCATCTAGACGAAGGCCGTCGGCCGGATTCCGCGCCGCTCTGGGCGGCGTGGGCGATGTACCCCGCGTATCGTGGCAAGAACAAGCACGTCAACGATTTCGCCGAGCGTATCCAAGGCTGTTTTCGCTACAGCATGAACGGCACACCGCCGCCGCGCGGTGACGAGGTGCTCGTCGCGCTCGAGTCCTATGCCTATTGGCTGGCCAGCGGCGCGCCGGTTGCCAAGAATCTCCCGGGGCGCGGCTATCCCGAACTCGAGGCCCCCGAACAGCCACCAAGCTTCACACGCGGCAAACAGGTGTTCGCCGACCACTGCGCCCTGTGTCATGGCAGTGACGGGCAAGGTCAGCGAGCGGCGGACGGCAGTCTGGCGTTTCCGCCTCTGTGGGGACCGCGCTCCTACAACTGGGGCGCGGGCATGCATCGCGTGAACACCGCCGCCGGTTTCATCAAGGCCAACATGCCGCTGGGCGCGGCGACGCTATCCGATCAACAGGCTTGGGATGTGGCCCGATTTATCGATAGCCAAGAGCGCCCGCAGGATCCGCGTTTCACCGGATCGGTCAGCGAGACCGCGGAGCAATATCACGGCGAGCACTCGATGTACGGCCAGACCGTGAACGGCGTCGTGCTCGGTCAAGATGCCCCACCCTCGGGAACGGCCGCCAAGGTGAACCAGCCGTGACCAATCGCGCATTCGAACCGAAGGAGACCCCATGACCGATTACGCTTCGAACATAGCCAATGCCCACCCGCTTGAGAACAACGTGGTCGCAGCCGGCCAGCCGTCAGCGGCACAGCTGAAAGAAGCGTTGGCTGGCGGTGTGCGAACCGTCGTCAATCTGCGGCCCGCCGGCGAATTCGATGAGTTCGATGAAGCCGCGCTGATAGCCGATGCAGGAATGCATTACGTTCATATTCCTGTCGCCGGCCCCGAGGACATCAACGACGCGAGTGCGCGCACGCTTGACGCAGCACTCGCAGAGGATCAGCGCCCGGCAATCGTGCATTGCGGGAGCTCGAACCGCGTGGGCGGGCTTATGGCCTATCGTGCACGCTACCTTCAGGGTAAAAACGCGGACGAAGCGCTTCAGGTCGGCTTGGATGCGGGCCTAAACCCCGAGTCGCCCCTGTTCGCCGCGATACAAAAGAAACTCGACTGAGTCTGCCGCATGGGTCTGTACAACCGCTATATCCTGCCGCACGTGCTTGATTGCGCGTGCGGCCTGCCTGCCGTAGAGCGTGAACGCGCGCGTCTGGTTCCTCAGGCGCGCGGGCGTGTGCTCGAAATCGGTATCGGGACCGGCCGTAACCTGCCCCACTACAACCCAGCGAACGTGGATACGATCGTCGGGCTTGATCCCGCGGCTGAAATGCATCCGCGTGCGCGGCGCCGGCTGTCCGAAACGCGCCTATCCGTATCGCTAATGGCCGTTAGCGCCGAACAGATACCGGCCGAAGACGATCATTTCGACACCGTTCTGGTGACTTATAGCCTGTGCAGTATTCCCGATCCGTCCTTAGCCCTGCGCGAAATGCGCCGCGTGCTCAAACCGAACGGCACCATGTTGTTCTGCGAGCATGGCCGCTCGCCGGAGGCGAAAGTGGCCCGTTGGCAGCAGCGCCTCACGCCGGCGTGGCGGCATATTGCAGGCGGTTGTCACCTGGATCGCAACGTACCCGAGTTACTGACCGACGCAGGCTTTTCCATAGACACGCTCGACGCCGGCTATATCCAGGGGCCGAAACCACTCACTTGGCACTTCCGTGGGCTCGCTAGCAAACACCCCGCCAAATAAGCGCTATTTGGATACAAACGTTGCGCCCTGGCGATACGAGGTCACGCGTTGCACGGGAATAAAGTCCCCGCTCCCCAACCGTAAGGCTTCGACAGGCACCCGAAAATGATCGAGGGCCTAAGGCTCAGCCCCTCGATCTGCATGCATTCACTGCGATTGCGCGTTTGACGACTTATCTTCGACACCCGGGATCGCCTGGGCGCCTCGCGGAAACTGCCCTTTGAGCACATCCACGCCCTGCTGCGGTTTCGCCAAAGGCAGCAGATCCTGCCGATTCCGCCGACGGTCGGCCGTATCGATATTCATTCGCTTATCACGATCCTCGACCAACCCAGGTTTGGGCTCACCGAAGCGGTTGAACGACCACGCCAGAGACGGTTCGCCTAAGGGTAATTGCACCTTTCCTTCAGCACTATGCGTTGTATTCCAGGTATGCCAAGTTTTGCCGTAGCTGTTCATCTTCTCCTTCATCAGCTCGTGGTCAGCCGCTTCGGGAAGATTGGGCGCGACAAGCTGGCCCGAAAGAATTTCACCGTTATGCGGATGCCAGTACTGCTTTTCCTTCTCCGGTAGCCGCTTGAACAGTTTTTCGGAAATTATGTATTCGATACCCGTCATGTTCGCGTGGGACGTATTACCGTCATAGAGCGAGCATTGTGCGAAATCTTCGTTCACCTGCTGGCAAAAGTGATGCGCCTCAAACTGCTCTTCTGGTTTGTTCTTCATCGGGTGGAACCCGACCAGATAAATATCGAGTTGATCCGTCGGCGCATCGGTCTGTAACGCGTCTGCACCGGCCTCGAGCACGTTCGTTTTCATGCTGTCGGGACTGCCATCGACTTCCGCAGCGGGCCCAGTACGTCCCATACCTGTGCAACCGGCCAGTAAAATCGTGCTCAGCGCCGCAACGCCCACCACGTCAGGCAATGCCGAATTCCTCACTACTATCTCCTAGATGCCTCTATGTTACGCAGACCCAACATAAGGTCTTGCCGCTAAGGACTGTATCCGGGAAAACCCTGCGCCTCCTATTCTGAGACGCCACTTTGAACGACTAGATCGGTTCTCGATATACGATCCATTTGGTGAGGACATCGGCTTGAGTCATCGGCCGGTCACGTCTAAGACGGTGCCGCTCGGGGCCAGGAAAGACGCACCGCCAAGCCGCCGCCGGGACGTGGCTCGAAGACGAGCTCGCCGGCAAAGCGCTGGGCAATCGCGGCAGCAATGGTTAGACCCAAACCGCTGCCGGCGCCCGCGCGCGTCGCCTCGCCACGCCAGAAGCGCTGGGTCAGGGGTTGCGTGTCACGATCGGCAGGCCAATCACCCTGATCGCAAACGACGAACGTCACGCGCGCCGCTTTGACCTCAATGGCCAGCGAGACTTCACGATCGGCTCGCGTATGCCGCAGCGCGTTATCGAGCAGATTGCGCAGAGCGGCGGTGGCCAACGCTTTGGGCACCGCAACGGGTATCGCCACACCATTCTCATGAATCCCCACGCGCCCGCCGTTTGGCAGATCAGCCAACGCCGCGGTTGCGATCGCCGAACTCGTCGCCTGCGCCATATCGAAATGCGACTCACCAGCCTCGACCCGTGCGAGCAGTAACAATTGCTCGAGCGTGCGCTGCAGCCGCGCGATACCGGCCTCGGCCTGCGCGAGCGCGGCGTAAGCCTTATCTCCGTCAAGCCGCTTGGCAAGCTGAACATGAGTCTTGATTGCCGTCAGCGGAGTGCGCAGTTCGTGTGCGGCATCGCTGGTGAAACGCTGTTCGCGGGCGAGCGTCTCGCCGGTTCGGACGAGCAGCTGGTTGAGCGTATCGACCGCAGGTCGGAGCTCTGTGGGCGCATCATCGATTTCGACTGGTGTGAGTGTATCCGGCGCTCGTCGGGACAGTTCACCACGCAAACGCTCGAGCGGGCGGAGTCCGCGTCTTATACCGAACCAGAGCACTACCAGACTGCCGAGCAGTGCTACGGCAAAGGGCACAGCTGCGACCGCGATCACGTTGCGTTGGAGGGCGCTACGCTCGACGAGTCGGTCAGCGGTAGTGATATGCACGCCGTTCTGAACGTAGGTGAACAAGCGCCAGCGTTCGCCGTCGATATCGCGGTCGGTGAAACCGGGTGCCGGCGACTCCAGGCCATCGTCGAATTGGCCGTGGGTGCGCATCAGAACGCGTCCGCTGGGCGCATTGATCTGACACGCTACGCCAGCGCTGCTCGGTACCGAAAGAACAGGGTCGCCCGTATTTTGCCAGGCCGAGTCGGGCAATTGGGCGACCAGGCCCGCCACCATCCGGGCGGAAGCAGCCAGACGCTGGTCCAATGTATCGCGCACCTGATCTTGCAAGTCGCTATATAGCCAGACGGCAACGAGCCCCCACAGCGCCGCAAAGGACAGGCCCAGCGTTAATAAAAGACGCCAGCGTAGACTCAAGGCCTGCTCCGCTTACCGATGTCCGAAGCGTTACCCAACCGATAACCCAAGCCCCGCACCGTGCGCACGAGGCCAGCGCCTAGCTTTTGCCGCAGATGATAGATATGGACGTTGATCGCATTACTTTCGACCTCGGCCTCAATACCGTAGAGGGCATCCTTAAGTTGCTCAGCGGTAAGAATTGATCGCCGGGCATGCAGAAGCTTGGACAGGAGCGCATATTCGCGGCGGGTGAGTTCAACCTCCCGCTCCTCGCAATACACTGTTTGCGTCGTGGGATCGAGGGTGATTGGACCATGCTCGACAATCGGTCCGGCGTGGCCCCCTGCCCGCCTTAGCAGTGCCTGTACTCTCGCGATAAGTTCATCGAGATCGAAGGGCTTCAGTAAATAATCATCTGCACCCGCTTGCAGCCCGGTTACACGATCCGCCAGACCATCACGCGCTGTCAGGACTAGCACTGGGAGCGCGACACCGCGCTTGCGCCAATCCCTTAATAACGCGACGCCGTCCATATCCGGTAAACCGAGATCGAGTATGGCGATATCGCTCGCCACCGCACTCAAAGCTAACCGCGCCTCTTCCCCACTTGTCGCCCAATCGACCGTGTACCCAACGGTTTCGAGCGCAGAACGAATACCGGCCCCGACTAGCGCATCGTCTTCGATTAGAAGTATATGCATTCAGTAGTTCTTTCTTGCGTACTTGGGATGATCCCGAAGCCGATGAAGTGAGGATTAACCGCGGGCAAAGGTTTGCCTGCATGACCATTGTTTATATACCCGTACGGGTATATGTTATTGAACACGAGCCATATTGCCATAGAAGCCAGATCGCTATGGTCGACGCAATATCCAACACGCCCACCCGTCGTCTCGTCATCGCCCCGAATGCATCGCTGACGAGAGCACAGGCACAGTGGTGCTTCTTAGCCATGTGCGGCGTTTCTTTCTCTGTCGCTCTGTTTTTTATGACGTTAGGGCTCTGGCCAGTTCTGCCCTTCGCCGGCCTTGAGATGGCGGCCCTCGGCACCGCTCTCTATGCGAGCGTTAAAGCGAACAGCTACCGGGAAATCGTGTCGATCACCGACGAACGTATTGAGATCGTCGCGGGTACTGCTAAGCCCGAGCGCCAATGGGAATTTCCGCGTCTACTCACACAAGTTCGGCTTTCCAGCAGTGTTCATCGAAATGGCCGGTCGCGCCTTCTCGTAACACGCCACGGGCACGGCTGCGAGATCGGGGCCCTCCTGACTGAAGAGGAACGGGCTGAGGTGGCCGAACGGCTAAAGGAGTGGGTTACCGCTCGCTCGATCGAATCTTAGTCACGGAGTAACGAGCTAAGTCGGGCGCTACGAATTGGAGAGTTTGTGATGAGTACTGTCAATCCGACCGATACCCACGACCACCACGGTCATGACGATCACCACCACGGGCCGGTGACGCTGGCCGATGGCGTATGGCCGTGGATGAAACGCTGGATCGGCACCACGAACCATAAGGATCTGGGCACGCTGTACCTGATCTTTTCGCTGACCATGCTGTTCATCGGCGGCGTGATGTCGCTGATAATCCGAGCCGAGCTGTTCGCGCCGGGCATCCAGTTTGTCGATCCCGGCTTCTATAACGAGATGATCACGCTGCACGCGCTGGTGATGATCTTTGGCGGCGTCATGCCGGCATTCGTGGGGCTTGCGAACTGGATGGTGCCGATGATGATCGGTTGTTCCGATCTTGCGCTGCCGCGCGTGAACAACTGGGGTTTCTGGATCCTGCCGTTCGCGTTCTCGATGCTGCTGGGCACGCTGTTCGTTTCCGGTGGTGCGCCGGCTTCGGGCTGGACCATGTATCCGCCGCTGGTCATGCAGACCGGTAACGCGCTGCCGCTGATGGTGTTTGCCATCCATCTGGCCGGCATCTCGTCGATCACGGGCGCGATCAACATCGTGGTCACGATCCTGAA
>NZ_CAXGSH010000102.1:0-12968 GCF_964012375.1 uncultured Salinisphaera sp. | reverse complement strand
CGACGCCGCCGCCCATGGAGTGGCCGACCAGCACATAGCGTTGTGCGCCGATGGAATCGACGAAATGGCCCAGGGTCTGGGCCATGCCGTCGGCGGAGGCGTCGTCGGCCAGCGGGGTGCCGCCATGGCCGGGCAGGTCCGGAATGATGACGTGCCAGCGATCGGTCAGATCGCGGGCGACTTCGTTCCAGTGGTTGCGATCGCCGGTGTAGCCGTGCAGCAGAATCAGCGTGGGGGCGTTGGCCGGGCCGCCCTCGGAATAGGGCATACGGCGGCCATCCGGCAGGGTGGCGGTATGGTTGGTCAGCCCCGCCCAGGCGCGTTCCTGCTGCATGAAGGCATCGAGCTGCGCGGTGGCAGACCCGCTGCGCATATGGGCACAGCCGGCGAGTAGCCCAAGCGCGGCAACCAGCAGCAGCCGGCTTAAAACACGGGCGTGATTCGAGCGATGACGCATGGCGATCTCCAGCAGCGCCGGCTGATCGAGCCGGCCTTGTGCATCATGGCACGGGCGCCGTGACCGGCGCGCGGTCGCGGTGTCGGCGGCTGGCATGATCGAAAGGCGATAGCCGACGCGGGTAGCGATGAGGGCGATCGGTCGCGGTGCACGGAGCGCCGACGAGCAGCCGTTATAATCGGCCGCCAATCCATAAAGCCGGCCCGCAAGGTTGTGCGCAGCGTTTGTCGCGGCCTGAGGCGGACCGGGATGCGCGATGACCCCTGCGTTTTTTGCCTTGCTGTTCGTGCTGGTTGTCAGCATTCCGTTGTGGCTTCGCTACCAGCGCCACCGCAGGGTGTCGCGGCGGCTGGCCGCCCAGGATGACGCCGATACGCTGTCGCCGCGGGATCGGCTGGCCGTTGCCCTGGCATATCCGCACGAAGTACTGATCGATGGCCGCGTGCACGCCACTCAAGGCGAGTTCGGCGTCACGGGCGGCCCCGGCCGCGACCGGCGAATTTATATCGGCGATCTATGGGTGCGCGTGCATGAAAGCCTGCTGGAGTCGATCGCGCCGTATTGCACCGCCCGTGTCGTACGCGCCTGGGACAAGTCGCTGGTGGTCGAACTCAACGGGGTGCCCGTGCTGCCTACGCTGGTGGCGGGCGATACGCCGCCGGAAAACCACAAAGACCACGGCGTGCGGTTGCTGGGCGAGCACCGCGAGAGCGGCGCCGATTTTCGTCTGCGCTTGAGCGACAGCGCGGTCGAAACCGGCGGCTTGCGGGTGATAAGCGCGAGCCTGATCGCCCTGGGCGCGGTGATCGTGATGCTGGCCGTGCCGAGCCTGCACCCGGTGTGGTTCGGGGTGGGCAGCCTGCCGCTCGTCTGTGGTTTGCTCGTCTATAGGCCCGGGTCGAGCGTGGGCAGGTACGAGCAGGGCGAGCGCCTGTTTCGGGTACGCGGCCGCGTGAGCGTGGCCGACCGCGAAGCCGATATACCGGGCAGCGAAAGAATCGGCGAGCTAACCGGCGATGAGTCGGCGCGTATATCGCAGATGATGATCAACCAGGCGGCCACCGGGCCGGTTCTCAGCCCGGCCCAGAAATGGCCCGTGGTGCTGATCGGCAATATCGTGTTTCGCTACCCCGAACACTGGCTCGAAACCCTGCGCGAGCGTACGCCAGCGGTCGCCGACGTCACGGTGACACAGCGTGGGCAGGTGATCAGCCATGCGGCGTTGTCGCGCTACAACGAGCTGAGACATTTTCCGCCCGTGGACTGGCTTTCGCACGCGCTGGTGGCCGGTTTGGCCCTGGCGGCTATCGCGATCGCGCTTTTTTGCGCCACGGCGGCCTATCGCACGCCCATGGATCTTGCGGCCAGTGCATCGGCTATGGACTGGCTCGACGGGCTGCCGGCGGCGCTGGCGTTCTATGGCCTGGCAGGGCTTGGCGTGTATCACGGTGTTTGTGCCGTGGTGGGGTTGTTGCGCGGGCGCGATCGCAGCGCGCGCCTGGCGCGCTGGCTGGCTACGCAATAACTTGCCGCGAGCCCGGGCGGGTGGTGGCCTTGCCGTGGGGCACGTGACGATGCGACCGGCAACGCCACGTTCGCGGCGTGCCTGGGCGCCGCTCCCTGCTACGTAGAGCGGTCGAAAAACGCAGTCGATCGCCGCGATCGGGTTAGAGGCACGCCGCCAAGGACGAGCCCGCCGGGGGCGGCGGGCTCGCGCAGCGGCTCAGGCAGCACAAACGGCAGAAGCCGGCGCTGCCTCGTAATGGTCGATAATCGTCTGCCAGCGGTCGCGTTCCTGGGCGATGTTGCAATCGCCGTGGGCGATCACTTCGTCGACGATGGCGCGGAACAGGCCGGCAAACGCGGTCAGGCCGGCGCTCATCTCCGCGGTATCGGGATGCATGAAGTTCAGGTTCGTGCCGTGCCCGACCCGGTTGACCCAGTAATGCACCGACTTGGCATTGCGCCGCGTGCCGATCACGGTAAAGGCATGGGCCGAGAGATCGCGAAAGGTGGGGATCAGCCGGGTATCGATGAACGACAGGCTGGTCATTTCCGGTGGCATGCTCGACAGCGTCGGGTCCACCACCTTCTGGGCCGGGTAGACCGGTACGCCGATCATGCTGCGCGCGGCCTTGTTGGCCTTGCGGGCGGCGGCCACGGTCTCGGCAAAGGAGTCGGCAATCGTGAACTCCAGCGGCACCGGATGCGCGAACCAACCCATGCTGTAGTGCTCGGCCTCGGAAACACGCGTCGAGCGCGGCGTGCAGATGGTAAAGCGCTCGCTGTGGCGCACCAGCCGCTCGATCAGGGCGGCTACGGCCGTGAAGCCGGCGCTGAGCGAGCCGCCTGCTTCGGCACAGGCCGCCTCGAAGGCCTCGGATTCGGCCACCGACAGAAAGTCGGGAATGGTGGTCATGCGACCGGGCGCGAAATCTTCCGGGCCGTTCAGCCCGGTGGCAAAGCAGAAGTCCGGCAATGCGCCGCCGTGCAGGGCCTTGAAGCGCTCCCATTCCGCCACCTGGGGCGAATCGGGCGTCAAGCGGGCGCAGTAGGCGGTATCGCGCCGGGCATAGTCGGCATACGACGCGCTTTCGGGTAGTTGATCGAACGGGTCGCGCCCGGCACGGAATGCTTCGTAGAACATCATGAGCTCTTCGAAAATCATGAACACCGAGAACCCGTCGGTCAGCAGATGATCGAGACAGACGGCGACGGTGAACTCCGGGTTGGCGGTATCGGCGCCGGCGTTTTCGATACCCAGCGCACTGAAAGAGAACAGATCCCATTTCGGAATGCGCGGCTGGCGTGCATCGATCACCGATGCGAAATCGGCCCCGCTACTGCCGGGCGCGGCCAGGTCCACCGACTCGGCGCTGAGCTCGATATCGTGCGCGGCCACGGTGCGGCTGGCCCAGTCGCCGTCGCGATAGTGAAAGCCTGTGTGGTAGACGTCGTGGCGCCGCAGATGCGCTTCGCAGGCTTGTTTGAAGGCCGCGTCGTCGTAGTGGTCGAACACCTTGAACGCAATGCCGAGAATGCGCACCGCGTTGCCCTGCATATAAGCCGAGGTCTCGCGGCTGGAGTCCAGCGCCGCGCGCTGGATCTCCGAAGGCGGCACGCCGTTCTCGGGGGCGCAGGCATGGGCCCGACGGGCGGCGTCGCTGGCGAAAAATAGCCGTGCGGGGCCGGCGGGCGCCGGCCAGTCGCGTAGTAGATTCATCTCCATGGTTAACTCCCTATTACCGATAAACGAATCGAGTGTTCGGGTGTGAACGATCGCTGGTGCGCGATCATTTCATGTCACATGAATTTATCTAAGCAAAATACGCGCCAAGGGCGACGGCTACGACACGTCTGCTTGCAGGCGCGGGCTCTTGTGTATCGATACTGCGTTAGCGATATGACGGTTTTTAGACGCGTGGCCTGTGGGCGGGGGCGAGGCCCCTCTTCGCCCACGCCTGTGAAAAAGTCCGCGCGCCACGGCCACGGGCGGTAAAGCCATTGGGGGATAAGACGCACAGCTGCCGGCGCCGACTTCTAGACGACGTTTAAAACAGCGGGCACGGCCGGCCGTTTTGGTGCCGGGTTGATGGTCAATACCGGCGCCGGCTGTCGCGGCGGCTGCAAGCCCGGTATGAGAACGCGCAGGCGCGCTTGTTATCCGTGCCGGCGAGCGCCGGGCGGCATAGGGGCTCGTTGGACGCGAAAACCGTTTCTTTACGAGCGCGCGGTCAACGCCGGCGCTCGCATCTGCATCGCTACGGTGAAGGATTACACGCCATAGGCAGGCGCGGCCGGCTCATGCGGTGCGTCGGCCCATTGCTCGCTCGGGCGGCGTTCGCTGCGTGCCTGAAATTGTGATGCCGGCTGGGCATTGTGCGAGCTGAGCTTGAACGCGCCGATGATGCGCGCCAGTCGCGTGGCCTCCTGGCTGAGCGAATCGGAGGCGGCCGCCGACTCTTCCACGAGCGCGGCGTTTTGCTGGGTCATTTCGTCGAGCTGGGAGACGGCCTGGTTGACCTCGAGAATGGCCGTGTTCTGCTCCTGTGCCGCGGTGGTGATTTCAGTGATCAGCCCGTTCACGCGATTGACCTGTTCGACGATGGATTTGATCCGCTCGCCCGTGCGCTCAACCAGGGCTTCGCCGTTGGCGGTTTTCTCCACCGAGGTATCGATGAGTGTCTTGATCTCGCCCGCGGCCTGGGTGCTGCGGTTGGCGAGGTTGCGTACTTCCTGGGCCACCACGGCGAAGCCGCGGCCCTGTTCGCCGGCGCGGGCGGCTTCTACCGAGGCGTTGAGAGCGAGCAGGTTGGTCTGGAAGGCGATCGAATCGATCACGGCGATGATCTTTTCGATTTCGCGGGCAGAGCCGCTGATGTCGCGCATGGTATCGACCACCGCGGCCATGGATTGGCTGCCTTCGTCTGCCGCCTGAGCCGCCTCGGAAGACAGGCGTGCCGCATGCCGCGAGGATTCGGCCGAGTTGGCCACGGTGCTGGTGAGCTCTTCCATGGCGGCCGCGGACTGCTCCAGGCTGGCGGCCGTGTTCTCGGTGCGCCGCGACAGGTCCACGCTGCCGGTGGAGATTTCGCCGGAAGCCATTTTCACGTTTTCGCTGCTGTCGCGCACGTCGATCATCACGTGGTCGATCTTGTCGACAAAGGCGTTGAACTGGGTCGCCACGGTGGCCAGCTCGTTGCGGCCGGCGACCGGCAGACGCTGGGTGAGGTCGCCGTCGCCGCTGGCGATTTCGCGCATGCGATCGCCAAGCTGACTCAGCGGACGGGCAATACTGCGGCCTACCATCCAGATCAGGACCAGGCCGAGCAGGGCCACCAGGCCGCTGACGAGAACCATGCCGAGGGTGTCGGCCGTGCGCTGGTCGGCGAGATCGCCTTGCAGCACATCGAGATCGGCCATGACCGCGGCCACCGGCAGCTGCATGACCAGCGTCCAGACGGTATCGGTATTACCGACCCGGATCGGACGATAGGATTCGATCATCTCGCCGTTGGTCGAACGGGCGCTGACCGCTTCGCCGCTCTGGCGGGCCTGGGTCAGCTTTTCGAGCCCTTCCGCGCTCAATACGCTCGTCGCCGGTTGGCCGAGTCGGGCTGCATCGCCGGTGTAGGCGACCAGCCGTCCCAGCGGCGCGACCAGCGCCATGCGCCCCGCGCCTTCATAAAGACCCTGGTTGGACTGGCTGAGCAAGGTCTGGATGAAATCCACGGATACGTCGGTGCCGGCCACGCCCTTGAACGCGCCATCCACCACGATGGGCACGCTGAAGGTGGCTACCATCACGCGCTTGTCGTCGTAGTCGTAGAACGCTGGGTCCACCACACAGGTATCGCCGCCTTCTTTCGGACACAGATAGTATTCGCCGCGCCGGATACCGGACTCCAGCATCTTGGGGTTTTCCATGCCGGTGATATCGAGGGCCGATACTTCAGCGACGCCCTGGTCGTTCTTGAATGCCCAGGGCCGGAAACGGCCGCTGCCATCGTAGCTCTGCGTATTGTTCGCGGGCACGACATAGGCATCGTCGTTGCCGAAGGCGTTCGGCTCCCAGCCGATGAAGGCATCCAGCAGAAAGTCGTTCTTTGCCACGGCCTGTTGGACCAGCGCCGACAGCTCCGGGCGGCCGAATTCGAACGCGGCGCTGTTCGCACCCGGCTCGGCCGCCAGTTCGCTTGCCGCGGCCAGGTCGCGGGCGATGCCCAGGGCCTGTTCCAGCTTGCGGTTGATCTGCTCGCCCTGGGCGTTGGCCAGGGCGGCCAGGCGTTCGTCGATGGCGCCTTCCAGCAGGGCGCCGGTACGTTGCTCCACGAACTCGCCGGTACGCTTGGTGGCGACATAGTTGTAGATCAGCAGGGCGGCGACCACGCTCAGGATACAGGCGCCGGCGGCCAGTACGACGAAGTGTTTGATCGAGGTGAAATGCTTCATGCGGCGAGGTCCGGATATCAGACGAACAGTGGTGTCATCGGATCCGGCTTGCCTCGAGGCGGATGGGCCGGGTCTCTCTCAAGGTAACGACACGGCTAAAGCAAACTTTAAAATCATGCGCTGGGTGGTATGTGCAGCTAAAGCCTTCGTCGATTCTTAATAAAGTGGCGCGAGGAGCGCCAAGCGGGCGCCCTGAGCTAAAACTGGCTGCTGGATGAAAGCCGCTATCTGAGCGATCCCGACAGGTTTCGATCGCTAAATATCTGCCACAAGAACAATTCTCGGTTCAGCCGGCGCGATAACAGGCCGTAATGCTCGGCGCGTGATCAATAGCACAACAGAAGATTGATGTTGAATGCAGTTGTTCGCGGCGTGATATGCCGTATCAAAGACCGGCCAGCCGGCGCTGACCGTACCCGCAGATACAAACGGCCGATACCGTCTCGCGGGCATGAAACGCATGACGGGCGTCGACAAGCACGGCGGCGGGCATGCGACACCTGGCGAACGGGCGAGATTGTTGTCAGTCGGCGGCGACGACCCAGTGGCCATTGCACAGGGTTTGGGCAAGCCAGTCGGCGACCACCCGCAGGCGCGGCAGATGCGCCATGTCCTGATGGCGCACCAGCCAGAGTTCGCGCCCGGCAGGGTCAATATCCAGCATGGCCAGGCCGGGGGTGCGATCGCCGATACAGCGCGGCACGAGGCAGCAGGCGCCGGTGGCCAGTGCCAGCTCGGCGATGATGCCCCCGCGGTTGGCGCGCAGCAGAGTTCGTCGTTCGGGGAAATGTTCGGCCAGCCATTGCTGTTCGGGCTTGTCGATGAAGGCCTCATCCAGATCCACCCACGGCGCGCGGTACGGATCGGCGTTCCTCTCGGCGGCATAAATGCCGTAAGCGAGATCGCCCAGCCGGCGGACATCGAGGGTGGTGCCGGCCGGCCGGGCCAGGCGCAGGGCGATATCGGCCTCGCGCTGGGCAACGCGCAGGTTGCGATTGCCGCCAATCAGGTCGATACGCAGGCCCGGATGCTCGGCGAGCAGGGCATCGATGCGGGGTGCCACTGCGTTTTCGAGCACGCCGTCCACGCCGGTGATGCGTACCAGGCCGGAGACGGGCTGGCGGCCGGGCGGTCTTTCCAGGCCGGTCAGCGTCGCGGCGAGCCGGTCTTCCATGGCACGGGCGGTGTCCAACAACGGTTCGGCGTGGGCGGTGGCGCGGAGGCTTTGGCCGTCCCGGCGCAACAACGGCTGGCCCAGCTTTTGTTCGAGGCGCTGCAGCCGTCGTGCCACGGTGGTCTGGTTCACGCCGAGCTCGCGCGCGGCCGCGCTCATCGTGCCGCCGCGACATACCAGCGCAAACGTTTTCAGGCCTTCCCAGTCGAGCGTGCTCATAACGGCTTTGTACTCTATCGCGGGTCTGCGTTTATGCAGAATATACCTGCAAAACCCCCGATTTTAATTGCGAATTAGCAGATGCATGATGTGCCCGTCCTATCCACCCCGTCCATTCAGGAGAGACAAGATGTCCGCACAAACCATGCTCCAGATCGCCGGCGCGGCGCTGCCGCTCGGCACGCCGAAAAACGCCGCCCTGATCGTGATCGATGCCCAGGAAGAATATCGCGACGGCGCCCTGTCGCTCTCGGGCCTGGCGCCGGCGCTGGATAACGTCGCCCGCCTGATCGCCCACTGGCGCGAAAACGGCGGCACCGTCATCCATTTCGTGCACCACGGCGAATCGGGCGGGCCGGTATTCGACCCGGACGGGCAGTATGTCGAGATCATGTCGGAGGTGGCGGCTAACGAGGGTGAGCCGGTGATCGTCAAGCATGTGCCCAACGCCTTCGGCGGCACCGATCTGGATGCCCGCCTGCAGGCGGCGGGCATCCAGCAGCTCGTGCTCGCCGGTTTCATGAGCCATGTCTGCATATCGACCACCGCACGGGCAGGCCACGAGCTGGGTTATCCGGTCACGATTGCCGAAGATGCCGTCACCACGCGGGATCTGCCGGCCACCGACGGTCGCGGCGCGATCGCGGCCGCGCAACTGCACCGCGCCGAGATGGCGATACTGTCGGATATCTTCGCCCGGGTGACGGCGACCGAAACCATCGTATCGGCCTGAAACAGCCCGGGCGGCACGCCCCGATCGCCGTTGCGGTGGTCGGGGGGTTTGGCCTGGGCGAGCCTAGTCGTGGCCGCCCCAGCGGCGCGGATCCAGCCGGCCTTCGTACATGGGCAGCTCCAGCGCCGGATCGTCTGCGCGCCACTGCGACCACAGCCGGTTGAGGCCGGCGGTGCCGAAGCGGCGCACGCGCGTGACCTCGTCCAGGTTGAGCACGTCGGTCAGCGTGCCGGCGGTGGCGCCAGTCAGCTGCGCGCGCACCCGGCCTTCCGGGTCGATGATCGCACTCTCGCCTACGCCGGAGGGCGTGGCGGCATTGACGCTGACCAGGAACACCTGGTTGAAGATGGCGTTGGCGCGGATGAGTACCTGTTCCTGGGCACGATCGCTGGTGGTGGTGGCCACCGGGTTGATGATCACCTCGGCGCCCATCCAGGCCAGCTGACGACAGACTTCGGGAAACCAGATGTCGTAACAGATCGCCAGGCCGATCCGCCCGACGCCGGGTATGTCGAACACGGTGAACGCCGAGCCGGGCCGATAAGGCTCGAACGGGCGCCACGGAAAACACTTGCGATAAGCCGCCACGCAGTCGCCAGCCGGCGAGAATACGGGCGCTGTGTTGTAAAGGTGGCCGTCCGTGCCGCGTTCGCACAGGCTGCCCGGTTGCAGCCATATGCGATGGCGGCGGGCGATATCGGCCAGCGCGCGCATACGCGGGCCGTCGATGGGCTCGGCCGCGGCCTCGAGCTGGGCACGGCGTTGCTCGGGCGTGCCCGCGTTCGGGCACAGGTGCATTTCCGGGTAGCAGACCAGCCGCGTTGTCGCTTCGGCTTCCGCGCTGAAATTGGGGCCGAAGTCGCTCAGCTGTACGGCGAGCTCCTGCTCGAATGCCTCGTAGTCGTCGCTGTTCAGGGCAGCCTGGGCCGGGCCCTGGATTGCCAGCACGGGTAGAAAACGCGTCATCGGTCGCTCCGCTGCGGGCTATTCTGCGTCGTCGAATTGGACCTGCGGCGGCTGCCGGGTGAAACCGCGGGTCAGATAGGTCAGCTGCGCCAGGCCCAGCGCCAGCCAGATCAGGCCCAGCACGACGGCATGGCTGTCGAGCTGGGTGAGCAGTACCAGGTTCACCAGGGCGCCGATGCCGGGAATGACGAGGCCGCCGATTACGCCGTAGCGATCGCGGGTCGGGCGATCGCGTCGGTACATGAACAACACCGACACGTTGACCATGGTGAACGCGATAAAGGCGCCGAAGTTGATGAACGAAGCCGCCGAGAGCACGTCCAGGAAAATGGCCACGATGCCAATGGCCCCGGTGAGTACGATATTAAACACCGGGGTATGGAAGTTCGGGTGCAGTTTGCCGAACAGCCGGCGCGGCAGCACGGCGTCGCGGCCCATCGCATAGAGCAGCCGCGATGCGCTGGCCTGGGCCGCGATGCCGGAGGTGAACTGGGCCAGCACCATGCCGGCCAGAAAGATCGCGCCGAACAGATCGGCGCCGATCGTGCGCGCAATTTCGAAGGCGGCCGAGTCGGCATCGTCGAAGATCGCGCCCGGGTGGACCAGCTGGGTGGTGTAGCCCACGGCCACATAGATGCCGCCACCGATGAGCGCGGTGAGCATGATGGCGCGCGGTATGTTGCGACGCGGCTCGATGGTTTCCTCGGTAAGCGTGGTCACCGCATCGAAGCCCAGAAACGAATAGGCCGCGATGGCCGCACCGGCGGCAATGCTCGACAGGTTGGACTGATCGTTGAAGAACGGCGTGGTGCTCAGCAGTGCCTCGGCGCCCTCGGCGGCGAATACATGGCGCAGGGACAGCAGCACGAAAAAGGCGACCACGAGCACCTGGAACACCATCAGCAGCGAGTTCACGCGCGCGGCGAGCTTGATGCCGTAGGCGTTCAAGGCGGTGGTCAGGCCGATGAAGCCGAGCAGGAACACCCAGCTGGGGACTTCCGGGAAGCGCGCGTTCAGATAGGCCGCGCCGATCAGCCAGATGACCATCGGCAGGAAGAAATAATCCAGCAGCACGCCCCAGCCGACCATGAAACCCACGCGATCGTCGATGCCGTTGCGCACATAGGTATACGCCGAGCCCGAGGCCGGGAAGCGCCGCGACATGATGCCGTAGCTGTAGGCGGTGAACAGCATCGCCAGGGTGGTCAGCAGATAGGCCGTGGGTACGGCGCCGTGCGTGGCTTCGGCGACCACGCCGAAGGTGCCCAGAACGATCAGCGGCGTCATGTAGGCCAGGCCGAAGAGCACGACGGCCTTGAGCGTGAGCGTGCGTTCGAGTTGCGTATCGGTTTCGGACATGCCAAGTATCCTCGAGTACGCGGCGCAGCAGCGAAGCCGTTGGCTCGCAGCGCCGGCTAGGTTGCGCCTGGCGCAAACCCCAATTCAAACCAGGCCCGAGGCGCGATGCGTTGTAGTCGACACCGTTCGCCAGAGCGCGATCCCAGGTTCCAAAAAAACGATAGCCCTGCGGCGCGGCCGGCGTATATAACCCCGCGGGGGTATGCCAGGGCGCAGCGCGGCGTGTTCGCGTATGGGTGACGTGCAAACGCGGGCGGCCACCGCCCAGACGATACGAGCGCTGGGCACGCCGCAGTTCATGCCCTGTTTCCTGTCGTTGCTGCATACCCTGGCCGCCTTCGACAACCTGATCGTGATCGCCTACTGCGACGAGCAGCGCCCCGAGGCCTTGTATCGCGAATACACCGATCCGGTGGTATATCTGCCGATGGACAGCGAATATCTGGAAGGGGCCTATGTGCTCGACCCGTTCTACCTGCAGCACCGCGAAGGCCGGGCCAGCGGGGTAGAGCGCCTGGCCGATATCGCGCCCGACCGGTTCCGACGCAGCGAGTATTACCGCAGCTACTACCGCCATACCACGCTCATCGACGAGATCGCGATCTTCGCGCGCCTGTCGCCGCTGATCACGCTGACCGCCTGCATGGGCCGGGATCGTTCCAGCGGCACTCGTTTTCTGCCGCGCGAGGTCAACGCCCTCAAACGCCACGAAGCCACTTTGAGCGCCTTGATGGAAACCCACTGGCGCGATTATCAGCCGGCGCTGGGCACGCCGGCCCGGGCGCTGCCGCTGAGTCAGCGCCTGCAGCATGCGCTGGCGCGCGAGCACGGCGTGCAGCTGAGTCCGCGTCAGGCGGAAGTGGCGCTGTATATCCTGCGTGGGCATTCCTCGCAGTCGATTGGCCGGGCGCTGGGTATCAGCGTCCAGACGGTGAAAGTGTTCCGGCGTCAGCTCTATGCCAAATGCGCGGTGTCGTCGCAGGCCCAGCTGTTTGCCCTGCTGTTACCGTTGCTGACCGAACTGGCCGAATAGAGGGCCGGCCCAGCCGGGCGCCGGATTCTGATATAAAACGGGTGGGGCAGCCGGCCCGACCTCGTCGTGTCGGCAGGCGGTCTATTGGGGAAGACAAATGCAGGAACGGTCACTGGAGCCGGCATGTCAGATCACGCCGGCGCGGCGGGTTGGCGCACGCCGTGGCTGGCAGTGGTGGCGCGAGAGTATTGAGCTGTTATCGGTGGATACCGAACGCTGGATCGTTGCCGTCTTGCTTTTGATGGGCATCGGGCTGGGCGTGGCTATCGTCTGCGAGTTCTTGCCCTATATCGGAGATCTGATTACCGGCCTGGTGATGCCGGTGTTTTCGGTGGGGTTTTTGTACCTGGTCTATCGCGTGCTCTACGGCCATACCTTCGCCTATGGCGATGTGCTGATCGGGCTACGCTATCGCACCACGGCCCTGCTGCTCGCCGGGGCGGCCCAGGTGGGCCTGCAGGTCATGGCCGGGGTGGCGTTCTTTTTCCTTTACGGGCTGTTCAATTCGGGCGTGCCCTCTGGCGGTTTTGGCACGCCCGCCGCCGAATTCGCGCGCGGCAGCCTTTCCCTTGCGGTGATGGTGCTCTTCTTCCTGCTGGCCACCTTTCTCTATCTCGCTGCGGTTTGGTTTCAGCCCGCGCTCGTGTTTTTTGGTGAAAGCGGGCCGGTACAAGCGATCAAACAGAGCTTTCACGGCGTATGGATCAACTGGCGTGCGTTCACCCTGTATGGGTTGGTGGGCCTCGGCGTGGCCGTGCTCCCCAGCGCGGTGTTCCTGCTGCTTTTCAGCATGGTCGCTGCATTCACGGCCGGTCTGCTCGCGCTGATTCTTTATGTTGTGGTCGGTATAGCGGCACTTGCGACGTCGTTGTTCTTTCTGGCCGTGATGGGCATGACCACCTATATGGCCTTTCGCGATATCTACGGGCTGGAGGCCGATACGGGCCGTTTTCTCTAGGGAAGCTCTGCACAACTTGTCGCGGTCGCGCCGGGTGCTTTGCGCGCGATTGACAGACAAGGGAGAGCGTAGCGTGCCCAAGCCAAAAACAAGTGGCACGGTAGCGAACACTGACGC
>NZ_CAXGSH010000101.1:0-12980 GCF_964012375.1 uncultured Salinisphaera sp. | reverse complement strand
CGCCGTCGAAATGCACGATGAATCGTTCAGCCACGAAAACATACCCCCGGAATCGTGGACCGTGACCCATGCGGCGACCCCAGGCGATGACGGGCCCCGCGGGTGACGATCCGCGGCCAGTCTACCTGAATCGACAGCGCTTTTAACGTCTGCAGACCGTGGATGGCCGGGGCCCGGGTCGCGCCCGCCCGGCCTGCCGGGAGCTGGCCGCGCACAGGCCTGCCCATGCGGTCTCGTCGCGGCGCGGGATCAATCGACATTGGTGCTGTGGCGCACGGTACGAACGGCGCCGTTGTCACCGCGCTCGAGCACGCTGAAGAACTGGACCTGGGCACGATCGACCGTGATCTGGCCGCTGGCGAGGAAATAGTGGGTCATGACGTCCAGGCGATTGGCGTCGATCTCCAGCCCGGCCAGGGCTGGATCCTGCAGAAAGGCATCGACTGATTTCCACGGCTCGTCGGCGCGGGATTTCAGCAGTGCCTCGCCGGTGTTTGGCGGCAGTTCCGGGACGATGGTGGCAAGCACGGGCGCCGGCGCGGTATTCACGTTGATGGGCGTGACCTGCGGCAGCGCGGTGATATACGGTTCCAGCGCGGCATAGATCGCGGGGGTGACGCCCTTGACCAGGCGCAGCTCGCTGGCGCTGGCGCTGGCCATGAGCGTGTTCGCGGTTCGATAGGCCGGTGTCAGGCCCAGGTAATAATCGTCTTCGGCGCCGTCCGGCAGCGTCGGGTTGATATCGGCGTCGATCCAGTCGCGGGTGGCGGCGGCGATAGTACGCGCGGTGACCTGATCGGTATCGGCGACCAGCTCGATGAGCCGCTGGAATTGCTCTTGTGCCGCTTCGGTGTCCGAGCCGTTGAGGTTATTGAGGTTGAAACGGCCCTGTAGATCGATGATACGGCCCTGCAGCGCGCCGCCGTCCAGCGGCAGATAATCCACCGGCTGCGCCCAGGCTTCTTCGAGGCTGTCGATATCGCTGTTCTGGGCATCCTGACGCAGCAGCTTGCCCAGCCAGTTCTCGATACCCACCGCATACCACCAGGCCTGCTCGGACTGCCAGATATTACCGCTGCGATGCAGGGCGAGGTTCATCTGCGAGAGCATGCCGGCACCGATAATCCCGACCAGGGCGACGATGAGCATCGCGGTGAGCAGGGCCACGCCGCCCTGGTTGTGCCGATGCACGATCGTCATTTCTCGGCTCCGGGCACCATGAACAGCAGGCGCAGGTCGCCCCAGGTCGGGGTGGTTACCCGCAGTTCGATCGCCAGCGGCGGATCATAGCTGGCGGCGATGGTGCCGGCCGGGGTCTGGAGCGCGGACGTGGCTGCGCCGATCGAGCTATTCGCCGGCCAGCGGTCCTGCCATTCGCGGTCGCTGTCGAGAAAACGCCACTCCAGGTTGGATACGTCCTCGAGCAGCACCGACTCGACCGGCGCGCTGTCCTGGGCTCGATCGAGCACCCGCCAGTGCACGCGTACGAGGTTGTTGTCTTCGTCGATCCGATAGGCCACGCGCTGGAGGTTGCTGCGGATATCGCCGAGCGGGTTGCGCCAGCCGTTGCGGGTGAACTGCAGGCCGATATCCGGGCTGCCGTAGAGCGCGGGTTCGCTATCGCCGAAGCTGTCGCGAATCGGCCGGTTGACGATCTGTTCGAGGTCGTTGCGCATGCGCCAGACCGCCATCTGCAGCGTCTTGCTGCGATCGAGCGCGGCGGTCACGGTTTCCCGGGTCGAAATCACCGACGATAGTCCGCCGTACGCCATGGCCGCCATCACCACGAAAACGGCGATCGCGATCAGCAGCTCGATCAGCGTAAAGCCGCGCTGTCTTGCCGGCATCGCCATCAGAAGTTGGACCCGTAATCGCGGGCGCTATCGGCGTCGCCCTCTGTCGCGCTGTCGTCTGCGTTGGCCGGCGCGTTCTGGAGTGCGACGTGCTGGGTGACGAAACCGCTGAGCAGGGCGGTCGAGTCGGTTTCCGGTTCGCCGCTGTAGGGGTCTATACGGAATACGCGAACATCGATACGGCGTACGTCGGGATCGGGCGATTCCTGAATTTCGGCTTCCCAGTGCCAGTTGGTATCGCCCATATCGGTGTCGCCGTCTTCCGTGCCGGTGCCGGGCCACTGTTCGGCGATCTGGTATTGCACCAGCTGATTGCGGGCCACCCACTGGGCGACCGTGCGGTCGTGAATATAGCGGGCGTAGTCGGCATAACGGGCGCCGCCGGAAATGAACGCGCCCAGCGCCAGCGCGATGATGGCGGTCGCCACCAGCACTTCGACCAGCGTGAAGCCGTGTTCGCGTTTCATCGCGGCCCGTCGACCCGATTCATTTCGAGCGTGCCGCCCGCTTCGCCGGTGATGCGGTAGCGATAGTCCACGTCGTTGGCGTAGAGCTCGAGTTCGAACGGCACGAACTCGCCGCTGGACAGCAATACCGCCTCGGGGCGTACGAGATCTTCCTCTTCTTCATCCTCGTCGGCGCGTACCAGGCGTGGGCGGTCATCGCCGCGATCCACTAGCACCAGCACGATGGCGTCGCCCAGCTCGCGTGGACGCAGCGGCGTGTCCGGCGCGTTCAGCGGCTGCCAGCCGTCGTCACCCAGGCGCAGGAAGCGGTAACCACCGCGGGTGATATCCAGGCCGATCTCTCGGCCGTATAGAATCGCATCGTCGGCCGCGGTCTGCAGCAGGGCATTGAGCCGATCGGCTTCGGTATCGAGCCGGTCGGCCGGGCCGGTCGGGTTGATCGACAGCGACACGAAAGCCAGCACCACGCCGATGATCAGGGAAACGACGAGCACCTCGATGAGCGTGAAGCCGCGCTGTTGACCCCGTGCCGGCACCTGCAAAATAACCTAGCGCTAGCTGTCCAGCGCCCAGTTGCCGATATCGGCGTCCGAATCCTCGCCGCCGGGACGGCCGTCGCGCCCGAGCGTGTAGACGTCGATCTCGCCGTGTTCGCCGGGGTTGCGATAGTGATAGACGTTGCCCCAGGGGTCGGTCGGAATACGGTCAAGATAGCCGCCGGACTTCCAGTTGCGCGGTTCGGGCTGGGTGGTCGGCTTGTCCACCAGCGCAGCCAGGCCCTGTTCCGTGGTGGGGTACTGGAAGTTGTCCAGGCGATAGAGTTTGAGCGCGGATTCCACCGCGCGAATGTCCTGGCGGGCCTTGGCCACGCGGGCTTCGTCCGGGCGCGAGATGATCTGCGGCACGACCAGCGCGGCGAGAATGCCCAGGATGACCACCACGACCATGATCTCGATGAGGGTGAAACCGCCCTGTGCGCGCGGCGTTGCGGCGTGAAGCCCTTGTCGTTTCATGTCGTTCTACTCCTCGGTGGCTATCGGTTCGGGTCGATGTATGAGTGTACGCGCGCCGCCCGGGCGCCCGTGCAACGCAGGCCGCGGGCTACTTGACCAGCTGGTTGAGGTTGAATACCGGCTGCAGGATCGCGAGCACGATAATCAGTACCAGGCCGCCCATGAGCAGGATCACGGCCGGGCCCAGTATGCCCATGACACCTTGCCGTAATGTTTCCACCTCGCGTTCCTGATGTTCGGCCGCGCGGCCGAGCATCATATCCAGCTCGCCGGAGATTTCGCCGTTGGCGATCATATGCAGGGTGATCGGCGGGAACAGCCGCTCGCGCCCGAGCGCGCGATGGATAGCATCGCCTTCACGCACCCGGGTGGAGGCGCGCTTGATGGCATCGCGCATGGGCAGGTTGGTTACCACATCGGCACCGATGGTCATGGCATCCAGCGCCGGCACGCCGCTGCGGGTGAGAATCGAAAGCGTGCGGGTGAAGCGGGCGGTGTTCACGCCGCGCACGAAGCGCCCGATCAGCGGTAGCTTGAGGATACGGGCCTGTACCGCGCGCTTGAACGCGGGCTGGCGCATGCCATAGATAAAGGCGGTGACGGCTGCCGCGATCAGCACGGCGAGCAGCCAGCCCCAGACGCGCAGAAAATCGCTCACCGATATCAGGCCGGTGGTCAGCGCCGGCAAGTCGGCGCCGACGCTGTCGAACACCTGCACCAGATCGGGGACGACGGTGGTCAGCAGCGCGATCACGATAGCGATCGCCACAATCGACAGAAACGCCGGATAGATCAGTGCAGCCATGACTTTCTGGCGCATCGACTGCTGGTCTTCGACATAGTCGGCCAGGCCGTTGAGCACTTCGTCGATCCGCCCGGACTGTTCGCCCGCGGCGGTGGTCGCGCGATAGAGCTCGTCGAAGCTGTTGGGAAACTCGCCCAGCGCGTCCGCCAGCGTATGGCCTTCCACGACCTGCGAACGCACGCCGACGATGATCTTGCGGACCTTGTCGCTGTCCGTCTGTTCGGCCACCGCCTTGAGGGCTTCTTCCATGGGCAGGCCGGCATGGGTGAGGGTGGCCAGCTGGCGGGTAAACAGCGACAGCTCGGTCACGCTGATGCCGCGCCGGAACGAAATGCTGCGCGAGCCGCCGCTCTTGCGGTCGGATACTTCGCTGACTTCGAGCGGGGTCAGCCCCTGTTCGCGCAGCTGGGCCCGAATGGCGCGCGCGGCGTCGCCTTCGAGAATGCCTTTCTTCTCCCGCCCGCGGGCGTCGAGTGCGGTGTATTCGTAGGCGCCCATCAGCCTTCACGCGTGACGCGCAGCACTTCCTCGAGAGTGGTGTTGCCGGCCAGTACGTTGGCCACGCCGTCCGCTCGGATGCTGGGCGTGCTCTGGCGGGCGTGTTTTTCCAGCTTCTGTTCCGAGGCCTGTTCGTGGATGAGGTTGCGCATTTCGTCGTCAACGACCACCAGCTCGTAGACGCCGGTACGTCCACGAAAACCCGACTGGTTGCAGGCATCGCAGCCGGCGGGCTTGTACAGCGTCGGCGGCGTGTTCGGATCTACCCCTAGCAGTTCGCATTCGCGCCGGTTGGCCTCGTAGGGCGCTCGACAGCTCTTGCAGAGCGTGCGCACCAGGCGCTGCGCCATGATGCCAATCAGGCTCGACGACAGCAGGAACGGCTCCACGCCCATGTCTCGCAGGCGGGCAATCGCGCCGACCGCCGTATTGGTATGCAGGGTGGAGAGCACCAGATGGCCGGTCAGCGAAGCCTGGACCGCGATTTCGGCGGTTTCCAGGTCGCGGATTTCGCCGATCATCACCACGTCTGGATCCTGGCGCAGAATTGCTCGCAGCCCGCGCGCGAAGCTCATGTCGACCTTGGAGTTGACCTGGGTCTGGCCGATGCCGTCGAGGTAGTACTCGATCGGATCTTCCACGGTCATGATGTTGCGGGTGCGATCGTTGATACGGGTGAGCCCGGCATAGAGCGTGGTGGTCTTGCCCGAGCCGGTCGGGCCGGTGACCAGCATGATGCCGTGCGGCTTGTGAATGAGTTCGTCGATCGCGCTGAGCGTATCCGCCGGCATGCCCAGCTGGGGCAGATCCAGCCGGCCCGCCTGCTTGTCGAGCAGACGCATCACCACGCGTTCGCCGTTGCCCGAAGGGATGGTGGAGACACGCACGTCCACGGGGCGACCGGCGATACGTACCGAAATACGCCCGTCCTGGGGCACGCGTTTTTCGGCGATATCGAGCTTGGCCATCACCTTCACGCGCGAAATCAGCCGCGGGGCGAGCTGGCGCGGCGGGTTGAGCACTTCGCGCAGGACGCCGTCCACGCGAAAGCGTACGGTCAGTCGCGCTTCGAACGGCTCGATATGAATATCCGACGCGTTTTCCTTGATCGCTTCGGTGAGCAGGGCGTTGATCAGACGGATGATCGGTGCGTCGTCCGAGGATTCCAGCAGGTCGGCCGGCTCGGACAGGGCACGCGCGGCATCGGTCAGGTCCATGTCCTCGTCCATGCCCTCGACGATCTGCATGGACTCGTTGGCCTTGCCTTCGTAGTCGTGCTGGAGCAGGGCATCGAACGAGCCGGCATCGACGCGTTCGATGGCCAGCGGACGTCGGCAATAGCGCCGGACTTCCGATAGCGCGGTCTGGTTTACGGGGCTGCGTACGGTCACCTGCACGGCGCCGTCGCGTTCGCCGGCGAGCATAATGCCGTGGCGCTTGGCAAACGCGAACGGCAGCCGGTCGATGCTGCCGGCGCCCGAGGCAGGCGCGGCATCGCGATCGTGTTCGACGATCGGTTCAAGGCTGAGCGTTTCCAGGCTGTCGCTCATGTTCGCTCCTGCCGGTTGCGGCTAGAACCTGTTAACGCGAAACAAACCGCGGCGCCGCGGCCGATGTTGTGCAGGACGATGCGCGGCGAGCGGGGCGTCGCTTTGCGACGGGAGCGAGTTGCAACGCCGGATGGTGCACAAATGGTCGGCGTCGCGACGGGTTGGGTCCAGAAATCCACCTTAAGGCCATGCTCGTCGTTCATTTGGGTCACCAAACATCTCTCCTCGCGCCTTGCCTGGCGAATTTCTGAAAGGCAACGCGGCGATTGACGTGAGTGTTAACAGCCCTAGAAATCGTCACCGCGGCGTTTTTCGCCGCCGCTATCGCGCTCGCTGTCGCGTACGCTGCTTTCATTACTGCTGACGCCGGAATCCCGCGAGAACGAGTCGCGATCGTCGTAGTCCTCGATCGGGGGCAGCTGCGGGCGCTGTTCTTCACCCATCAGCGGAATGCTGGTTTCGGCCTGCTGTTCCTGCAGCGAGCGAATATAGTTGTACTTCTTGCGGGTGAAGTAGTCGGCTTCGCCGCCGCCGCGCAGAATGGTCGGACGGATGAAGTTGAGCAGGTTGCGCTTGTTCTTCTGCACGGTGCGATTGGTGAACAGCGCCCCAAGGATCGGGATATCGCCGAGCACCGGCACTTTCTGTTCCGTCTCGACGACCTGATCGTCGATCAGGCCGCCGAGCACCAGAATCTGGCCGTTCTCGACTTCTACGGAGGTGGTGAGTGTGCGGTTATTGGTAATCAGGTCCACCGCCCCGGTCTGGCTCGAGCCCTGGGCGATGCTCGAAACTTCCTGGTCGATGGTCAGCTGGATGGTATCGCCCGCGCTGATCTGCGGGGTGAAGCCCAGCGTCAGGCCCACGTCCTTGCGTTCGATGGTCTGGAAGGGGTTGGTCAGGCCGTTGGTCGCGCCGCCGCCGGTGGTGCCGCTGGTGTAGTTGCCGGTCACGAACGGCACTTCCTGGCCGACCTTGATTTCGGCTTCCTCGTTATCGCGGGTGATTAGTGACGGCGTGGACAGCACGTTGGTGTTGGTATTGCCGGACAGGGCGTTCACGAGCACGGCAAAGCTGGTGCCGCTGTCGCTGATGCTGCCGATGCCCAGATTGATGCCCTGCTGGACGAGCTCCAGCGGCGTGCCGTCGAGTGCGAGCGAGGGCACAACGTTGAGCGTGTTCGAATCGAGAATACTCGCGGCAGCGGGCCCGCCGTCTTCGAAAACCGCGACGTTTACGCCGAGCTGGCGCGAACGCGAGAGCGTGACTTCCGCGATGATAGCTTCGACCAGCACCTGGCCGCGGCGGATATCCAGCTGATTAATGACCTGCTTGATCTCGCGCATCATATCCGCCGGCGCGGTCACAACCAGTGCATTGGACGCCGGCTCGGCGATTACGGTGACGCCGTTGGCGCTCGCGCCGCCGGCCGAGCGCGTGGCCGCGCTGCTACCGCTGGCCGAGGCCGGGTTGCTGGCACTGCTCGCCGTCGCACCGTTGCCGCTGGCGAAGTTCTGCAGGACGGGGGCCAGGGATTCGGCGTCGGCGTAGTCGAGATAGACGACCTGGGTGCCGCCGGTTTGTTCGGTGGCCGTGTCCAGATCGGCGATGATGGCACGCAGGCGCAGACGTTCCTTGCGCCCGCCGCTGATGATCACGCTGTTGGTGCGCTCGTCGGGGATCACGCTGAAATTCACCGCGGCCGCGTTGCCGCTGGAGCCGGCTTTGAGCTGGTCGATCACCCGAGCCACTTCCGGCGCGCTGGCATACTGCAGACGGATGGTTTCCACGTCCTGCAGGCCGTTGCGATCGATCTTGTTGACGATTTCGGCGATGCGCTGCGCGTTGGCCTCGCGGTCGGAAATGATCAGCGTATTCGAGGCCGAGTAGGCCGCCAGGTGGCCGTATTGGGGTACCAGCGGGCGCAGGATCGGCACCAGCTGATCGGCGGGCACGTTCGACACCGAGATCACGCGCGTGACGATATCTTCGCGGGTCGAGCCGCCGCTGCGCCCGAAGCCACCGTCCTGCTTGGCGTTGATCTGGGGGATGATCTTGGTGATCTCGCCGGACGGCACCGCCGCGAAGCCATGGACTTCCAACACCGACAGAAAGGTCTCGTAGAGTTCGGCCGGCGTCATCGGCTCGGTCGACAGGACGGTGACATCGCCCTTGACCCGCGGATCCACCACGAAATTGCGGCCGGTGACCTCACTCACTGTGGCGATCAGCGTTGTGATATCGGCGTTCTTGAGGTTGAGCGTGAACGCATCGCCCGAGCCCGTACTGGCCGACTGGGCCGCCGCACCCTGACTTACGGCAAGAAGCAGAAATGCCAATAGGCAGAACCGGCGCAGAACAATAGCTGTCATCTAGAAATTCACCGTAACGGTACGTTGCTGGCCATCGCGTTCGAGCGTTACGGACGCGCTGCTCGCCGACGCGAGGTTGCTCAACAGCTTGAGCGACGCGGCCGGGTTGTCGAGCGGCTGCCCGTTAACGGCGGTGACCAGTTCCCCCGATTTAAGGCCGGCCTTTTCAAAAAGCCCTCGGTCGGCCCCCGGATAGATCCGGTAGCCGACGAGGTTGCCGTTTTGTCGTTCCGGCTGCAAGCGAATGTAGCGCTGCGCGTTGGCCGGGTTTGCCAGGATCTGCTCGCGCACTTCACCGAGGTCGTCGGCCAGCTCGCTGGAGACGGCCTGGGTGCGTTGTACGCCGGTCATGTTACGGGCTTGTTTCACGCTTTCGAGCGTCAGCGTCTCGTAGCGGCCGCTGCGGTCCAGGATCACGCGATTGGCATAGATCGCATGCAGTTTCACGCCGTTGCCGATGTCGCCGCCCACCGCGTAGCTGTCCTGATCGTTGCGCCCGCTCTTTATGAGCGCCCGGGACCGGTTACCGTTGGCTTCGGAAATAATGCCGGTGAGCACCAGGTTCAGTCGTGTTTCCGGCGCGTCGATAATCTCGCGCTGCTCGGCCGCACGGTCGGTGACCGACTGCTCGCCGAACAGGTGGGCACTGGCGATCGTGTCCACATCCACCGCACTATCCTGTGCCGCGGCATCGGCACGCGTGGTGGTGGCAGGCATGAGCTCGTTTTCATCGGCCGGCCAGGCCAGCCAGAACAGGCGCGCCAGCGACAACGCGATGAGAATCACGAGCAGGATGTTGACGATTTCCGGCAGCCGGCCAAGCCAGCGCTGGGCGTCGCGTGAGAGTTCAACGGCCATGCGGGCAAGTCTACCCCAGCAGAAAGCGTCTGCGGTTGCGACGCTAAGAATTTCATGAGTGAACAAGCCAGTTTGCGCGACCGCGGGTGAAGGTTAGACTTGCCGGGTTGCCGCCTTCCCAGTTTCCTACGCATGTATCTGCGCTATTACGGCTTTGACGACTATCCGTTTTCGGTCACGCCGGATCCGGCGTTCCTGTACCTGAGTGCCAGCCACCGCGAGGCGCTCGGGCACCTGTTGTATGGCGCGGGCGAGCACAGCGGCTTCGTTGCGCTGATTGGCGAAGTGGGTACGGGCAAGACCACGCTCATTCGGGCACTGGTCGAAAACGACATGCCCGACCTCGATATCGCCCTGTGCTGGAACCCGCATCTGGAAGTGCGCGAGTTCGTTGCGACCATCTGCGACGAGCTGGGCGCACCCTACGACGCGCGCCGGGACACCTCGCTGAAGGATCTGGTCGATCGGCTCAACCAGCACCTGCTGGCCACCCATGCCAACAACCGCCGTACCGTGCTGGTCATCGACGAGGCCCAGAACCTCAGTCGCGGCGTGCTCGAACAGCTGCGCCTGCTCACGAATCTGGAAACACACAAGCACAAGCTGCTACGCATCATCCTGGTGGGCCAGCCCGAGCTTGAACAGCTGCTGGCGCGCCATGACCTGCGCCAGCTCTCCCAGCGCATCACCGCACGCTTCAAGCTCAAGCCGCTGGGCTACGCCGAGACGCGGGCTTACGTGCAGCATCGCCTGCGCCTGGCGGGCGGTTCCCAGCATATTTTTACCGGTACGGCGCTGGTCGCACTGCGCCAGGCCACCGGCGGGATTCCGCGGCTGATCAACATGGTTTGTGAGCGCGCGCTCATGGGCGGCTACGCGCACTCGCGTGCGCGCATCCGCGCACCGATGGTGCTGCGTGCAGCAGCCGAAACGCTACCGCGCGAGCGCGGTTCGCGCTGGCTACGCGTTGCCGTGCCGGCGCTGAGCCTGTCTGCGCTAGCGCTCGCCGGGGCGCTGGCCTGGTATCCGGGCATGGAGCTCGGCCGGGCGGCCGACTGGGTTCAGTCATCGCATCTGTCCCGGTCCGATTCGGCCCCGCAACAAGCGAACGCCGCAGCATCCAACGAGGCCGATCGTGAGGCCGAGCAGCGCGGTCACGGCGGCGACAGCTATCGGCCGGACGCCGAGACGCCGGCCCAGGCTGACGGCGAGGCCTCGCCATTGGTGGCGGCCGCAGAGCCGACCGATGCGCCCGCTGCTGCCGAGGACAGCCAGCCGAAGCCCGCGGACGAGGCCACCCAGCTCAGTAGCGATAGCGGCGGCGGTATGAGTGCCCGGGATGCGGCCGCGCTGGAAGGCGTGCCTACCGGCGATGCCACGATCACCCAGCTGCTAAGACTTTGGGGCGTATTCGGCGCCCAGGTGCGAAGCGGCTGTGCGAACCTGCGTATCGGCGATCTGCGCTGTCTGGCCGATAGCGGCGACTTCGCTATTATCAAGCGTTACAACCGGCCCGCACTGCTGACGATTCGGCGGGACGGGCGTACCCACAAGGTTCTGCTGAGCTCGCTCGAAGAGGGCGACGCGACGCTGGTTGGCGGTGACGGCACGCGGCGTATTTCCCAGGCCGCGCTGACGCAGCTATGGACCGGCGAATTCGAAGTGGTCTGGCGCGCCGACTCCGGGGTAGGCATGATTCAGCCCGGCGCGGTCGGCTCTGCGGTGGTCTGGCTGCGCAAGCGCCTGGATCGAATCGACGGCCAGAATCCGGAAACCCGGCTGGGGCCGGCTTCGCCGGTTTACGACGATGCGCTCGAACGTCGCCTGCGTGCCTTCCAGACCGCGAACGGCCTCAAGGTCGACGGCATCGCCGGCCCGCGGACGCAGATGATGCTGAACGGCGCGGTGCCGTCCCCGGGTTCGCCGGCGTTGACCCCGGTGGAACAGGAGTAGGCCGTGTCGTATCTTGTCGATGCGCTGAAGAAAGCCGAGCGCGAACGCCACGAAAACCAGCGCGCCGACCTGCGCTCACTCGCCGGGGGCGGTCCTGCGTCCGGCCACGGTGGTAGCGCGTTGCGCTGGCTGGTGGGGCTGCTCATCGCCTGCAACGCCGCGCTGCTGATCTATCTGTTCCTGCCGAGCGCGCTCTCCAGTGCGGTGACCGGAAGCGCGGCGCGCGTAGAAAATACGGGGGCTTCAGCGCCGGCGGTGGCAGTGGACAAGAACGAACCCGTGGCCAACGCCGACCGTGCTCGGCCACAGGCGAGCGTATCCACGAGCGCGCCGGACTCGACGTCCGACCCGACGCCGACGCCAACGCGGTCGCCGGATCCGGCCCCGGCGCCGGCGGTGACCACGCAGAGTGCGCCGAACACGCCCGTGCAGGACACCTCTTCGAGCCCGACGCTGCCGCCGGCCGACCCGCGGCCCGCCGACGACCGTTTCGATGGTTCCGCCCAGGCGTTAGCCGGCGAGAACGGTTCGGCGCGGCGCGGCCAGGTCACGTATTCGGCCACGCCGCTGGACGACGCATCGGATTACGTAGAGGATGAATCACGCGCCGCGCCGGTAAGCGACACGGCGCCGCCCGGGGCCCCCGATGTGTCGATCAACGGCCATTTGTACAGTTCCGTACCGGGCCGCAGCTTTATACTGGTGGGCGGCCAGCGCTACCACGAAGGCGAGCGCCTGGTGGCAGGCCCCGCGGTGGAGAGCATTGATGCCGGCGGTGCCACGCTCAACTACCGCGGCCAGCGCTACCACGTACGGGGACCCGGCTGATGAACACGACCCACTCAATTCGCAAAGTCGGTCTGGCAGCGGTGCTGCTTGTGGTTGCTGCCGTGTCGGCCACGCCTGCACGCGCTGACAGCCTGCGCTGTGGTGGTTCGCTGGTACAGAAGGGCGATCCGGCCGCGGCCGTGCGTTCGAACTGCGGCGAGCCCGATTTCGTCGACCCGTGGATCGGGGGTGTGGATATCGCCTACGGCGCGGTACCGAACATGGAAGCCTGGACCTACAACCGCGGTCCGGGGCGCTTGCTGCAGGTGCTGGTATTTCGCGATGGACGGCTCGATCGCATCCGCGAGGACGGCTACGGGTTTCGTGTGCCGGCGGGGTCGGGGGAATGCCAGCCGGCCGGCATCACCCGCGGCATGAGCAAATATCGGCTGTTGGTTGCCTGTGGCCAGCCGGCCCAGAAAAGCGGCGGCTATGTGCTGAGCACGCGCGGTTCGCAGGGCGTGCTCGACTACCGCCGTCGCGGCGTGGTGCCTGTCTATCGCGAGCAGTGGATATACAACTTCGGCAGCAGCCGATTGTTGCGCGAGGTCACGCTCGAAAACGCCGTGGTAGTCGAAACCGATACGCTCGATCGCGGCTACGATGACTAGCCGGTATGCGCCTGGCTCTACGCCGCGCCGAGCGTGCCCGAAGAGCTAAGGAACCCCGGATCTATTCATCTACGGTCGCGCCGGTGTCTTTTACGCGCGTCTGACAAGACGCCGCGCGCGCCGTTTGCTGAATGCAAATAAGCGAGCGGCAACGCCGCTCAGGCGCGCGCAA
>NZ_CAXGSH010000100.1:0-13292 GCF_964012375.1 uncultured Salinisphaera sp. | reverse complement strand
TTCGTGAAGGCGGCCGCACCGTGGGTGCCGGCGTCGTGACCAAGATTACGGAATAGGGAATAACGCGACGGCGGCGCGCGAGCCGTCGGGCGAACGCCCGGTTGCTCGTAGTGCCGCCTTCGTGTCTCTGAGTCGCGAGTGCGGCGGGGCAGTTGCCAAACCGGTAAACTGTGATAACATCCGCCGTCCTTTTTCGCGGGCAGTAAGTTTACGCGCATAGGCCAGTAGCTCAATTGGCAGAGCAGCGGTCTCCAAAACCGCAGGTTGGGGGTTCGAGTCCCTCCTGGCCTGCCACGTAAACGCGGTAGTTCCCACTTTTCGGTCGAGTCGTCGATGGCAACCCAAGAAAAACGTACGAGCTCCCTGCTCGACACAGCGCTGCTATGGCTTGCCATTGCCGTGCTGCTGGCGAGCATGGTCGGCTACTACTATTTCACGGCGCATACCGATCTGGTGCGCGTGCTCGGCCTGCTGGGCGGCACGGCTGTCGCTATCGCCATCGCATTGCAGACCGCGATCGGCAAGACCGCCTGGGCGTATATCCAGGGGTCACGTACCGAGCTGCGGCGCATGGTCTGGCCTACGCGCCGGGAAACCGTGCAGACCACGCTCATGGTCGTGGTCGTGGTACTCATTCTGGCCGTGTTCATCTGGGCGCTGGATATCGTGCTCGCTTGGGCTGTTCAATTCCTGACCGGCCGCTAGGCGCAAGGCGAATATTATGGCCAAGCATTGGTACGTGGTTCATGCCTTCTCGCAGTATGAGAAGAAAGTGCGCGACTCCCTCAAGGAGTACGCGGCGCGGCATGGCATGGAAGATTATTTCGGCGACATTCTGGTGCCGACCGAAGAGGTCGTCGAGGTCAAGGATGGCCAGCGCCGGACCACGGAGCGCAAGTTCTTCCCTGGCTATGTGCTTGTGCACATGGAAATGAATGACGACACCTGGCACCTGGTCAAGAGTGTGCCGCGGGTGCTGGGGTTCATTGGCGGCACGGCCGATCGTCCGGCGCCGATCACCGACGCCGAGGCGGATCAGATCCTCAACCGCGTCGAAGAGTCGGTCGAGAAGCCGCGTCCCAAGACGGTGTTCGAGCCGGGCCAGGAAGTGCGCGTCATCGATGGGCCGTTCGCCGACTTCAACGGCGTGGTCGAAGAAGTCAATTACGAAAAGAATCGCCTGCGTGTGGCGGTCACGATCTTCGGGCGTTCCACGCCGGTCGATCTCGAATTTGATCAGGTCGAAAAGAGCTGATTCGTTGTCGCGGCGCACGTAGCGCCGTATTCGTTGTCACAGGGAGCCCGGGTCAGGCCCGCGGCGCGTGTACCTGAAGGAGTAGTTCAATGGCCAAGAAGATTGCAGGCTATATCAAGCTGCAGATCCCGGCCGGCAAGGCCAATCCGAGTCCCCCGGTGGGTCCGGCGCTGGGTCAGCACGGCGTGAACATCATGGAATTCTGCAAGGCGTTCAACGCCGAGACGCAGGATATGGAGCCGGGTCTGCCGACGCCGGTTGTCATCACGGTGTTTTCGGATCGCAGCTTTTCGTTCATCAAGAAGACGCCGCCGGCGGCAATTCTGTTGAAGAAGGCAGCCAAGATCACCAGTGGTGCAGCGGATCCGCTGCGCAACAAGGTGGGTACGGTCACTCGTGCCCAGGTTGAAGAGATTGCGCAGACCAAGTGGGCGGACCTCAACGCGGCCGACATGGATGCCGCGGTTCGCATCATTTCAGGCAGTGCCCGCTCGATGGGCATCAAGGTGGAGGGCTAAGCCATGGCGAAGATTTCCAAGCGCAAGGCCGCCATCCGCGACCAGATCGACCCGGTCAAGGTCTATCCGGTGGATGAAGCCCTCGATCTGCTCAAGAAGCTCTCCAGCGCAAAGTTCACCGAGTCGGTCGAAGTGGCCGTTAATCTCGGCGTGAACGCGCGCAAGTCGGACCAGAACGTGCGTGGCTCGACGGTCATGCCCAACGGTACCGGCAAGAGCGTGCGCGTGGCCGTGTTCACCCAGGGCGAAAACGCCGAGAAGGCCAAGGCCGCTGGCGCCGACGTGGTCGGCTTCAACGACCTGGCCGAACAGGTTCAGGCCGGCGAGATCAACTTCGACATGGTCGTGGCGACGCCGGACGCGATGCCGGTGGTCGGTCGTCTGGGTCAGATCCTGGGTCCGAAAGGGCTGATGCCGAACCCGAAAACCGGCACGGTCACCACCGATGTCGAAACCGCGGTCAAGAATGCCAAGGCGGGTCAGGTTCAGTACCGTACCGACAAGGCCGGCATCATCCACTGCGCGATCGGCAAGGTCGATTTTGAAAACGCCGCGCTCAAGGAGAATCTGGCTGCGCTGATCGCTGATCTGCGCAAGGCCAAGCCGGCCAACGCGAAGGGCGTGTATTTCAAGAAGGTGTCGTTGTCGACGACGATGGGTCCCGGCCTGGCCGTGGATGCCGGCAGCTCGACGGCGGCCTAGGTAGAGATTCTGGCGCTACGTCCTCTGTGGTCGTGGCGCCGGTCAGGAAGTTCTTTGTAGCGCAGCCCGCTCTTTGGATGGCTGCGTCGTCAAAGACCGTTAGGCGAGCCGAAGGTGTCGGCTCTTAAAGGCGGCCACGCCAGCCTACGCAGATGACGTGTGTCGTGCGGTGCTTTCGAGTGCCAAGCGGCAGTCGTCGACGGGCACGTCTTCGGGCGTGTCCGGTCAATCATCCGGCGGCATGTGCCGTCGGTTTGCTCAAGGAGTGATGACTATGGCCATGAGTTTTCAAGCCAAGCAGGCCATGGTGGCAGAAGTCAGCGACGTGGCGAATCGCGCGCATTCCGCAGTCATTGCGGAATATCGCGGTCTCACGGCTGGCCAGATGGACGCACTTCGCGTGAACGCCCGTGAGGGTGGTGCGTATCTGAAGGTCGTCAAGAACAGTCTGGCCAAGCTGGCCCTGAAGGGCACCGAATACGAATGCATGAGCGATGCGTTCGTCGGGCCGGTCATTCTGGGGTTCTCCCTGGAAGATCCGGGTTCGGCGGCGCGCGTCGTCAGTGATTTTCGTAAGGATCACGAAGCCCTGAAGGTAACGGCGATCTCGTTCAACGGGCAGCTGCTGCCCGGCGAACAGCTGGATCGTCTGGCCAAGCTGCCGACCCGTGACGAGGCTCTGTCCCAGCTGATGCGTGTCATGAAGGCGCCCATCGACAAGCTGGCCCGGACCACGCGCGAGCCGGTTGCGAAGCTTTCCCGCACCGTGGCTGCAGTCCGCGACGAAAAGCAGGCTGCTTGAATCATTTGAATCGGGCCGATTGGCCCCAAACGTATTAGGAGCGAATAATGGCTGCTACGAAGGAAGAAGTACTCGAAGCGATCTCCCAGATGTCCGTGATGGACGTCGTCGAGCTCGTCGAGATGATGGAAGAGAAGTTCGGCGTATCCGCGGCTGCCCCGGTGGCCATGGCTGCGGCTGGCGGTGGCGGCGGCGAAGCCGCGGCGGCCGAAGAGCAGACCGAGTTCGATGTGGTTCTGGCCAGCTTCGGCGACAACAAGGTTGGCGCCATTAAGGCTGTCCGTGCCATCACCGGCCTGGGCCTCAAGGAAGCCAAGGAAATGGTTGAATCCGCGCCCGCCACCCTGAAGGAAGGCGTTGCCAAGGAAGAAGCCGAAGAAATGAAGACCAAGCTTGAAGAAGCCGGCGCCAAGGTCGAGCTCAAGTAAGGCAGGACGCGTCAAAGGCATTGTTCCAAACGATAATTTGACGCATTAGGGGAACTGGCTGGTAGCGGGAGACGCTGCCGGCCTTTTCCCGTTGCCTCCGACCGAAAGCGCGCGATACCGGCTGCGAAACAACTCACGGTTTTGCAGCAAGTCCAACCAGAGGGTTGAGTGACATGGCCTACTCGTTTACCGAGAAAAAACGTATTCGCAAGGACTTTGCGAAACAGCCTTCAGTGCTGGAAATGCCGTTCCTGCTGGCCACCCAGCTGGATTCGTACCGGCAGTTTCTGCAAAAGGACCTCGATCCCGAAAAGCGCGCCGGTGTGGGGCTGCATGCCGCGTTCTCATCGGTGTTTCCGATGTCCAGTCATTCGGGCAGTGCTGCGCTCGAATATGTCAGCTACCGGCTCGGCCAGCCCGTGTTCGACGAGAAGGAATGCCGCGTACGCGGCATGATCTACTCGGCGCCGCTGCGCGTGACCGTGCGTCTTATCATCTACGATAAGGACAGCAAGGCCACCCCGAAGCCGGTCAAGGACATCAAGGAGCAGGAAGTCTACATGGGCGAATTGCCGCTCATGACCGATACCGGCACCTTCATCATCAACGGTACGGAGCGGGTGATCGTCAACCAGCTTCACCGTAGTCCCGGTGTGTTCTTCGACCACGATCGTGGCAAGACGCATTCCTCGGGCAAGTACCTGTATTCCGCGCGCGTAATTCCGTACCGCGGCTCGTGGCTCGATTTCGAGTTCGATCCGAAGGACAACGTCTACGTGCGCATCGACCGCCGCCGCAAGCTGCCGGCGACGGTGCTCCTGCGCGCGCTCGGTTACGACACCGAGCAGATGCTGGAGATCTTCCACGAAACCAACATGTTCCACCTGTCCGACAAGGGCGTGGAAATGGAGCTGGTGCCGGAACGTCTGCGCGGCGAAACCGCGACGTTCGATATCAAGGCCGGCTCCGACGTGATCGTCGAGGAAGGCCGCCGTATCACGGTGCGCCATATCCGCAAGCTCGAAGAAGCAGGCGTGGATCGGCTCGAAGTGCCGGAAAGCTATCTCGTGGGCAAGGTGCTCGCGCGCGGCATTATCGATACCGACACCGGCGAAGAGCTGGCCCCGGCCAACACCGAGCTCACCGAAGAGCTGGTGGATGCGCTGCGCATGGCGGGTATCCAGGACGTGCCGACGCTGTACGTCAACGATCTGGATCATGGCCCGTACATGTCCAACACGCTGATGGTCGATCCGAGCACCACGCAGCTGGAAGCGCTGGTCGAGATCTATCGCATGATGCGTCCCGGCGAGCCGCCGACCAAGGATGCCGCAGAAAACCTGTTCGGCAATCTGTTCTTCAACGAAGACCGCTACGATCTGTCGGCGGTCGGTCGCATGAAGTTCAACCGTCGTCTGGGCCGCGAAGAGGCCACCGGCGAGTCCGTGCTGTCCAACGAGGACATCATCGACGTGCTCAAGGAGCTGGTGTCGATTCGTAACGGCATCGGCCAGACCGACGATATCGACCACCTGGGCAACCGTCGCGTGCGCTCGGTGGGCGAGATGGCGGAAAACGCTTTCCGTACCGGCCTGGTGCGCGTCGAGCGTGCCGTGCGCGAGCGGCTGTCGATCGCCGAATCCGAAGGCTTGATGCCCCAGGATCTGATCAACGCCAAGCCGGTGGCGGCCGCGGTCAAGGAATTCTTCGGCTCCTCGCAGCTGTCGCAGTTCATGGACCAGAACAACCCGCTGTCCGAGGTCACGCATAAACGCCGCGTGTCCGCGCTCGGCCCGGGTGGTCTGACCCGTGAGCGCGCCGGCTTCGAAGTGCGCGACGTGCATCCGACCCATTACGGTCGTATCTGCCCGATCGAGACGCCGGAAGGCCCGAACATCGGTCTGATCAACTCGCTGTCGGTGTATTCGCGCACCAACGAATACGGCTTTCTGGAAACGCCGTATCGCAAGGTCGAGAACGGCCGTGCGACCGAAGAGGTCGAGTATCTGTCGGCGATCGAGGAAGGCCGCTACGTCATCGCCCAGGCCAACGCCCGCGTCGACGACAACGGCGACCTGGTCGACGAGCTGGTTTCCTGTCGTCATCTGAACGAGTTCACCATGGCCTCGCCGGACCGCGTCCAGTTCATGGACGTGTCGCCGAAGCAGATCATGTCCGTGGCTGCATCGCTCGTGCCCTTCCTGGAGCACGACGACGCCAACCGCGCGCTCATGGGCTCGAACATGCAGCGTCAGGCCGTGCCCTGTCTGCGTGCCGACAAGCCGCTGGTGGGTACCGGTATCGAACGCAAGGTGGCCATCGACTCCGGCAACGCCGTGACCGCACGCCGTGGCGGCGTGGTGGAAAAGGTCGACGCCTCGCGTGTCGTGGTCCGTGTGTACGACGAGGAAACCTCGGCCGAGGAAGCCGGCGTCGACATCTACAACATGGTCAAGTACACGCGCTCGAACCAGAACACCTGCCTCAACCAGAAGCCGCTGGTGGCACCGGGTGATCGCATCGAGCGCGGCGACGTGCTCGCCGACGGCCCCTCCACCGACATGGGCGAACTGGCCCTGGGCCAGAACCTGCTGGTGGCCTTCATGCCCTGGCACGGGTACAACTTCGAGGATTCCATCCTTATCTCCGAGCGCGTGGTCGAGGAAGACCGCTTCACCTCGGTGCATATCGAAGAGCTGACCTGTGTCGCGCGTGAAACCAAGCTCGGGCCGGAGGAAATCACCTCGGATATCCCGAACGTGAACGAATCCGCGCTGCAGAAGCTGGACGAGTCCGGTATTGCCTATATCGGCGCCGAAGTGAAGGCCGGCGATATCCTGGTGGGCAAGGTCACGCCGAAGGGCGAAACCCAGCTCACCCCGGAAGAAAAGCTCCTGCGGGCCATCTTTGGCGAGAAGGCATCCGATGTGAAGGATTCTTCGCAGCGGGTGCCGCCGGGCATGGACGGCACCGTCATCGACGTGCGCGTGTTCACCCGCGACGGCGTCGAGAAGGATGCCCGTGCCCTGTCGATCGAGGAAGACGAGCTGGCCGAGGTGCGCAAGGACCTCAACGACCAGCAGCGTATCTTCGAGGACGACCTGTTCGATCGCCTACGTAGCATGCTGCTGGGCAAGGTCGCCGACGGCGGCCCGAACAAGCTCAAGGCCGATGCCAAGATCACCGCCGACTATCTCGACGGCCTCGATCGCGGCAAGTGGTTCGATATCCGTCTGCAAGACGAAAGTGCGCAGTCGCAGCTGGAATCCATCGCCCAGCGCCTGAAGGATCAGAAAGCCGACTTCGAGCGTCGTTTCACGTCGAAGAAGGAAAAGATCACTCAGGGCGACGAGCTCGCCCCGGGCGTGCTCAAGATGGTCAAGGTTTACCTGGCCGTTAAGCGTCGCGTACAGCCGGGCGACAAGATGGCCGGCCGTCACGGCAACAAGGGCGTGATCTCGCAGATCGTGCCGGTCGAGGACATGCCGTATCTGGAAGACGGTACCCCGGCCGATATCGTGCTCAACCCGCTGGGCGTGCCCTCGCGCATGAACATCGGTCAGGTGCTGGAAACGCATCTGGGCTGGGCAGCACGCGGCATCGGTCTGCGCGTGGGCGAAATGCTCGAGCAGCAGAAGGCGGTAGGCGAGATTCGGGAATTCCTGAAGAAGGCCTACTACACCGAAGGCGGCACCCAGGAAGACATCGACAGTCTCAACGATGAAGAGATGATGACGATGGCCGGCAACCTCGTGGGCGGTATGCCCACGGCCACGCCGGTGTTCGACGGTGCCGACGAAGACGAGATCCGGCGTCTGCTCAAGCTGGCCGGGCTGCCGGAAAGCGGGCAGGCCACGCTCATCGACGGCCGTACCGGCGATACGTTCTCGCGCCCGGTGACCGTGGGCTATATGTACATGCTCAAGCTCAACCATCTGGTCGACGACAAGATGCATGCGCGTTCCACCGGCCCGTACTCGCTGGTCACCCAGCAGCCGCTGGGCGGCAAGGCGCAGTTCGGTGGTCAGCGCTTCGGCGAGATGGAGGTCTGGGCACTGCAGGCCTACGGCGCAGCCTACACGCTGCAGGAAATGCTCACGGTGAAATCCGACGACGTGACGGGTCGTACCCGCATGTACAAGAACATCGTCGACGGCGATCACCAGATGCATGCCGGCATGCCCGAATCGTTCAACGTGTTGACCAAGGAAATCCGTTCGCTGGGTCTCAACATCGAACTCGAGGAAGATGATTAGTGAGGTACGCGGTGGCGGCCGGCTCGACCGGCCGCCAGCGGCGGACTAACCCACCGCCGCGCGTTGTGTCCACGCCCCTCACGATCTGGAGTACCCCATGAAAGATCTGCTGAATCTGTTCAAGAGCGCCGACGACGTCGAAGAATTCGACGCCATCAAGATCGGCCTCGCGTCGCCGGAAACGATCCGTTCGTGGTCGTTCGGCGAAGTGAAAAAGCCGGAAACCATCAACTACCGCACGTTCAAGCCGGAACGTGACGGGCTGTTCTGTGCGCGTATCTTTGGCCCGGTCAAGGATTACGAATGCCTGTGCGGCAAGTACAAGCGCATGAAGCACCGCGGTGTGATCTGCGAAAAATGTGGCGTCGAGGTCACCCAGACCAAGGTGCGTCGTGAGCGCATGGGTCATATCGACCTGGCCTCGCCGGTTGCCCATATCTGGTTCCTCAAGAGCCTGCCGTCCCGTATCGGCCTTCTGCTCGACATGCCGCTGCGCGCGATCGAGCGCGTGC
The DNA here is from genome assembly GCF_964012375.1 of uncultured Salinisphaera sp. NCBI lineage: Bacteria > Pseudomonadati > Pseudomonadota > Gammaproteobacteria > Salinisphaerales > Salinisphaeraceae > Salinisphaera > uncultured Salinisphaera sp. The sequence goes on along the minus strand of NZ_CAXGSH010000100.1, from coordinate 4,819 downwards.
TGTATTTCGAAGCCTATGTGGTCACCGATCCGGGCATGACGCCGCTCGAGCCGTACTCCCTGCTCACCGAAGAGGAATACCTCGACACGGTCGAGCAGTACGGCGACGAGTTCGCGGCCAAGATGGGCGCCGAAGCCGTACTCGATATCCTGCGCAACATGGATATGGCGGCCGAAGCCCAGCGCATGCGCGAAGAGCTCAATGCCACCGGCTCGGCCACCAAGATCAAGCGTCTCGGCAAGCGCCTGAAGCTGCTGGAGTATTTCCAGCAGTCGGGCAACAAGGCCGAGTGGATGATCATGCGCGTGCTGCCGGTGCTGCCGCCGGATCTGCGTCCGCTGGTGCCCCTGGACGGCGGCCGCTTCGCGACCTCGGATCTCAACGATCTGTATCGCCGCGTGATCAATCGCAACAACCGCCTGCGTCGCCTGCTCGAACTCAACGCCCCGGACATCATCGTGCGCAACGAAAAGCGCATGCTGCAGGAATCCGTGGATGCGCTGATCGACAACGGCCGTCGCGGTCGCGCCATTACCGGCTCCAACCGACGCCCGCTCAAGTCGCTCGCCGACATGATCAAGGGCAAGCAGGGCCGGTTCCGTCAGAACCTGCTCGGCAAGCGCGTCGACTACTCGGGCCGTTCGGTCATCGTGGTCGGCCCGACGCTCAAACTGCATCAGTGCGGTCTGCCCAAGAAGATGGCGCTGGAGCTGTTCAAGCCGTTCATCTATTCGCGCCTGCAGCGTCTGGAGCTGGCCTCCACGATCAAGGCCGCCAAGAAGATGGTCGAGCGTGAGGAGCCGGAAGTCTGGGATATGCTCGAGGAGGTCATCCGCGAGCACCCGGTCATGCTCAACCGTGCGCCGACCCTGCATCGTCTGGGTATCCAGGCGTTCGAGCCGGTGCTCATCGAAGGCAAGGCCATCCAGCTGCATCCGCTGGTCTGCACCGCCTTCAACGCCGACTTCGACGGCGACCAGATGGCCGTACACGTGCCGCTATCCATCGAAGCACAGCTGGAAGCGCGTGTGCTGATGATGGCGTCGAACAACATCCTGTCGCCGGCAAGTGGCGCGCCGATCATCGTGCCCACGCAGGACGTCGTGCTCGGTCTGTACTGGATGACGCGCTCGCGCGTGAACCAGCTTGGCGAAGGCATGACGTTCGCGGACGTGTCCGAGGTCTATCGTGCCTATGACGCCCAGCAGGTCGACCTGCAGGCGCATATCAAGGTGCGCATCAACGACGTTGACGTGGACGAGGACAACAACCAGACGCCGGTAACCCGAATCGTGGAAACCACGGTCGGCCGTGCGCTGCTGTCCGAAATCCTGCCCAAGGGTCTACCGTTCAAGCTCATCAACCGCGAGCTGGACAAGAAGGCCGTAGGCGACGTTATCAACTCCAGCTACCGCGATGTCGGTCTCAAGGACACCGTCGTGTTTGCTGACCAGTTGATGTACACGGGCTTTCGCATGTCCACCAAGGCGGGCATCTCGATCGCCGTTGGCGACATGGTCATCCCGGAAGAAAAGACCACCGTGCTGGCGCGTGCCGAGGACGAGGTCAAGGAGATCGAGGAGCAGTACACCTCCGGTCTCGTGACCCAGGGCGAGCGCTACAACAAGGTCATCGATATCTGGTCGCGCGCCAACGAGCAGATCGCCGGCGCCATGATGGACAAGCTCGGTCTCGACGAAGTGGTCGACTCCGAGGGCAACGCCATCGACCAGACGTCGTTCAATTCGATCTTCATGATGGCCGATTCGGGTGCCCGTGGTAGCGCGGCCCAGATTCGTCAGCTGGCCGGCATGCGTGGCCTGATGGCCAAGCCGGACGGCTCGATCATTGAAACGCCCATTACCGCGAACTTCCGTGAGGGTCTGAACGTACTTCAGTACTTCATCTCCACGCATGGTGCGCGTAAGGGTCTGGCTGATACCGCGCTCAAGACCGCGAACTCGGGTTATCTGACCCGGCGTCTCGTGGACGTCTCCCAGGACGTGGTCATCACCGATCACGACTGCGGTACCGACCAGGGCATCATGATGTATCCCATCGTCGAAGGCGGCGATGTGGTCGAGCCTCTGCGCGAACGCGTACTCGGGCGTGTGCTGGCCTCCGACGTGGTCGATCCGGCCACCAACCACACGCTGCTCGATGCCGGTCAGCTGCTCTCCGAAAAGGAAGTGGATCTGCTCGAGGTCAACTCGATCGACGAGGTCCACGTCCGCAGCCCGATTACCTGCGAAGCACCGTTCGGCGTATGTGCCCAGTGCTACGGCCGCGACCTGGCCCGTGGTGAGCGGGTGTCGATCGGCGAATCGGTGGGCGTGATCGCCGCACAGTCGATCGGCGAGCCGGGTACCCAGCTGACCATGCGCACCTTCCATGTGGGCGGCGCCGCCTCGCGTGCGGTCTCGGCCGACGGTGTGGAAATCAAGTCCGCGGGTACCGTCAAGCTGCACAACATCAAGACGGTCGAGCACGCCGAGGGCGGACATCTCGTGGCCGTATCCCGCTCCGGCGAGATCGGCGTCATGGACGAGAACTACCGCGAAAAGGAACGCTACAAGATTCCTTACGGCGCGCGCCTGCACGTCGCCGAGGGCGACTCGGTGGAAGCCGGCGCACGTCTGGCCGACTGGGACCCGCATACCCATCCGATCATCTCGGAAGTCGCCGGCAAGGTGAAGTTCGAGGAGTTCATCGAGGGTGTCACCGTTCAGCGCGAAATCGACGAGATCACCGGCGTATCCACGCTGGTGGTCACCGAGCCGAAATCGCGCGGCCAGGGCAACCGCGATCTGCGTCCGGTGATCAAGCTGCTGGACAACGACGGCAACGAGCTCAACTTCCCGGGTACCGAAATCCCGGCCGCCTACAGCCTGCCGCCGAAGGCCATCGTGGTGGTCGAGGACGGCCAGAGCGTGGTTGTGGGCGACGTGACCGCACGTATCCCGCAGGAATCGTCCAAGACGCGTGATATCACCGGTGGTCTGCCGCGTGTCGCCGATCTGTTCGAGGCACGCAAGCCCAAGGTGCCGGCGATTCTCGCCGAGGCCGCGGGTACGATTCGCTTCGGCGAGGCGACCAAGGGCAAGCAGCGGCTCAAGATCGTGGACTCGGAAGGCTACGAGAACGAGATCCTCATTCCGAAGTGGCGCCAGATCAACGTGTTCGAAGGCGAGCACGTCGAGAAGGGCGAAATCATCTCGGACGGCGAGCCGATGCCGCACGACGTGCTGCGTCTGCAGGGCATTCCCAAGCTGGCGGACTACCTGGTCAAGGAAATCCAGGACGTCTACCGTCTGCAGGGCGTGCGCATCAACGACAAGCACATCGAAGTGATCGTGCGGCAGATGCTGCGCCGGGTGGAAATCGTCGATGCAGGCGATACCTCCTTCCTGCAGGGCGAGCAGGCGGAATACCAGGCGGTACTCAACGAAAACCGTCGGGTCGAGGCCAAGGGCGAGCAGCCGGCGACCTTCGACCGGTTGCTGTTGGGTATTACCAAGGCCAGTCTGTCGACCGAGTCGTTCATCTCTGCGGCGTCCTTTCAGGAGACCACCCGTGTGCTCACCGAGGCGGCCGTACGCGGTGCCCGTGACGACCTGCGCGGTCTCAAGGAGAACGTCATCGTGGGTCGCCTGATTCCGGCCGGTACCGGCCTGGCTTACCACGAACAGCGGCGCCGTGAGCGTCTCGGCCCGCTGGACCTGGAAGGCGCGCTGCCGCGCGACGAACAGATTCCGGGCGCCAGCGAAGAAGCCGAGGCCCAGGAATCCACGAACGAAGACTCCGCCTGAGGCGATATGGCGCGCCGTGCTTGACAGCGCGGCGCGCCACTATTAGTATCCGCCGTCCTTTAACGGCAGCACGACGTCGGGTCGCGCTGCCTTAATATTTTTCATCGATCGAGTAGGGTGACGACGTGTCTACGGTCAACCAACTGGTCCGCAAGGGCCGCAAAGACAAGCGCCAAAAGAACGACGTACCCGCGCTGCAGGGCTGTCCGCAGCGCCGTGGTGTGTGCACGCGTGTCTATACCACCACGCCGAAGAAGCCGAACTCCGCGCTGCGTAAAGTAGCCCGTGTTCGTCTGACCAACGGTTTTGAAGTCGCCAGCTATATCGGCGGTGAAGGTCATAACCTGCAGGAACACTCGGTCGTGCTCATTCGTGGCGGTCGTGTAAAGGATTTGCCCGGTGTGCGTTATCACACCGTGCGCGGTGCGCTGGATGCCTCGGGCGTCGAAGCGCGTCGCCAGGGCCGTTCCAAGTACGGCGCCAAGAAGCCGAAGTCCTAGTTCGAACGTACTAGTTCCCAGAATACCTAAAGGTTCACTATGTCCCGTCGTGCATCCGCGCCGCGTCGCGAAATCCTGCCCGATCCTCGCTACCACAGCGAGCTTCTTGCCAAGTTCATGAACATGATCATGGAAGACGGCAAGAAGTCGAAGGCCGAGGCCATCGTTTACGGTGCGCTGACCCAGATCGGCACCAAGAAGGGTACCGATGAGCCGCTGGAGATCCTCGAAGAAGCGCTGGACAATATTCGTCCCGCCGTCGAGGTGAAGTCGCGTCGTGTCGGTGGTGCGACCTACCAGGTGCCGGTCGAGGTGCGCGCAGTGCGTCGCACCACGCTTGCCATGCGCTGGGTGATTGACGCGGCGCGCAAGCGCGGCGAGCACTCGATGGCGCAGCGTCTGGCCGGCGAACTGCTGGATGCGTCCGAGCATCGCGGCGCTGCGGTCAAGAAGCGCGAAGACACGCATCGCATGGCTGACGCCAACAAAGCCTTCTCGCATTTCCGCTGG
>NZ_CAXGSH010000099.1:0-13569 GCF_964012375.1 uncultured Salinisphaera sp. | reverse complement strand
CGTTCAATATCTTGTTCCCGACGAGCACCAATGCGTGACGACGCCGCGAGCGTGATGACGGACAACCCGCCATCACGCCGCAAATACACTGCCTGCCCGCTCCCGGCCCTGGCCCTGCCCCGCCAGGACGGCGAGTGGGCTATAAGCCGGTACTCAACATGCCGGCTAGTGTTTTGATTGTCGCCCGATTGCACTTCGCTGCTGTGCCTGGCCTGCCTGTTGCAGACCCAGCGCACCCATTCGGCGTGCTCGCGGCGCGTTGCGGACAGGGGCATCGAAATGTCGCTGCCAGTACTCGCGCGCAGGCGCGCTGAACCAGTGCTGCGGGGACGTATCGAAAACCCATCGCAGGTAGTCGCGGCCGGCCAGATCGACGAGTTCGCACACGTCGCGGTAAGTACCGGCGGTCATGACCCGCGCGGCGATGCGCTCGGCGGGCTCGGTTTCGCCAAGGCGTTCTCGCGGAAAATACTTTTGCGCCATGGTGGCAAGAAAACCGTACAGCGCTTCCGGATGATGTTCGACAGCCGTAATCATGAAAGTCACCTCCGTTGCCGACAGATTCAGGGGGTTCGAGCAACGGCTCGACCCGATCGAATCGAGCCGGCCATGGCCTCAAGTGCCCGCTAGAATGCGGCCCCAAGATGACAAGCCCACGACAGAACGAAGGTAATTTCGATATGACGAGCGGGCAGAATAACGACCGCTCCCGGACCGAGAATTACTTTTTTAATTCAAATGCTTGCGAAGCGGGCGAGCAGGTGGCGACCGATCATCAAGTCCGATCGTGACGGGCCCAGGCAAGACCCACGCCCCGAAGCGCATCGACGTCGATACCGAGGATCCAATGGGCAGCTGTTGGATGCGCTGACACAAGCCGGCCGACGATGTCGGCGAGATCGTGCCTCGGCCGCTACCGGCCGAGACGAACGGCAGGCGCGAGCATACGCGGTGCTTCAGCCGGCAGAGCGGCAGTTGGCAGGCCGGCCGAAGTTACGCTCTATCTCGACCTCGCCGGCGGCGTTTTCCACCCGCACGAGGCTTGGCCGCTGCCGGCTGGCGAGATCCATCGCTCGAGCGATGGCGTTGTCACGGCAGCGGTAACCTCGGCACGGACGCGGTGTTCCCAGTTGCTCGACATACCAGTACGCGCTGTAGCGCACGACGCGATATACGTGCAATGCCATATACGACGAATACGTTGCGATCCCGGACGCTGATCATAACGACATGCCGACCTCCGTACAACTACGTAGAGCCGTCGTTAATCGGGCGTTAAACTGGCCTGCCGTTATCCGCATACAGCCTTGAGCGGCGTGCAAGCTGACATCAATTGCCGCGCTGCAACACCAGCAACGGGTCGATACGCGTCGCAAACCAGGTCATGCCCCAGTGCAGATGGGGCCCGGTTGCGCGGCCGGTTGCGCCAACCTCTCCGATGATCTCGCCTTGCTTCACTTGGTCGCCAACGGCGACATCCAGTTTGGACAGATGCAGGAAATTCGAGCCGACGCCGTAGCCGTGGTCGATGAGTACGGTGCCGCCGGTTAGGTACATATCGGGCTCGGCCAATACCACAGTGCCGGAAGCCGGCGCTTTTACGAGTGTGCCGGCCGGCACAGCAATGTCCATGCCGGAGTGGGCCGAACCGGGAGTCCCGTTGTAAACCCGCTGATTACCGAAGCGCCCGCTGATACGCCCACGTACCGGCCACACAAAATGTTCGGCGAAACCAAGGCCATGGCTCGAATCGGCACGAGCCGCCGCGACCTTCTTCTGTTCGCGGGCGATGCGACGCGCGATTTCCGGCGGGGGTGAGACGGTCTTGGGCGGTACGCCGTTAATACGCTCTATAGGCCAGTCGCGCGGGCGAATTTCGATCTCGACGACACGTTCGGCCTGCCCTGGCGAGGTGACGTGCAGGCGGGCCACGCCTGCGGCATCGCGCCCGATACCAAACACCGCGGTGCCATAGTCGGTGACATCGAGCGCACGACCTTCGTAGCTCACCCGGCTACCGCTGGGTACACGGGCGTAGACCAATTCGCCCTGCTGTACATGGGCCGGCGCCACCACTTCAGCCGCCGGCAGCTGTTCGACCCACGCAAACGTAAGGCATAGCAGCGCGAGCAGCCAGAACACCAAGCCATGCACGGAGAGGGACGTCGCAGTCTTCGGTTTCATTGGTTGCGCACCTTGTAAACGAGCAAATCCAGACAGCCAACCCGTAGCCGCCGGGCCGCCCTCGCCGGCTGGCGGGGTCCAGAACGTCCGGCAGTTATCGCTGCGGTGGTTCGGCGGATCGTGAGGTCGATGCCTTCGTGGCTGAACCAGCCGACTTCACAAGTACGGACTCGACAGGTTCCGGTCGGTGAAAATAATAGCCTTGAAAATGACTGACGTTCGCCCGCTTGAGCAACTCCAGGGCGGCCCGGGTTTCCACGCCTTCGGCAACGACATGCAGATCGAGCGTGGCCGACACATCCGCGATCGATCGCAGCACGGCGCGGTCGACCGGGTCGTGCTCGAGATTGCGTACGAATGCGCGATCGATCTTGATACCGTCCACCACAGCATTCTTGAGCACATCGAAGCCGGCATGCCCGCGGGCGAAGTCATCCAGCCAGACCTGAAAGCCTCGGGCTCGCAAATGCTCGATCAGACGCGGATAGTGTTCGCCGAACAAGGCTTCGCTTTCCGTGATTTCGAAAACCAGCTCGCTGCTTTGCGCCTGCCACTGGTCCAGCATGGCGATCAGCTGCCGGTGAAAGAGCGGATCGGCCATGCTGATGGCGCTGATATTGATGCTGAGATAAAAGCCCTCGGGCCAGAGCCCCCGTTCCCGATAGTCGTCGATCAGTTCCAGTGCATGTTGCAGCACCCAGCGATCGATACGACCCATCATGCCCAGCCGGGTGGCGATGGGCAGAAACGTTTCCGGCCGGATGACGCCGTCGGGCTCGCATAGGCGCAACAATGCCTCGTAGCCGACAGGGTTGCCCTGAGCATCGACGATCGCCTGCAGATACAGCGTGAAATCGTCCTGATCCAGACCGCGCTGGAGCAGCTCGGCCGCGCCGCCAGTTTCCACCGACCGCTCGCCGTGATCCGCGCGCTCCTGATAGACCTCGTAGCGATTACGGCCCGCATTCTTGGCGGCATAGAGCGCCGTGTCGGCATGCAGCAGAACGGAATCGGTCGAGTCCAGGCCGGGGTCGAGTTCGGCCAGGCCGATACTGACGCCTACGTTGAAAACGCGCGTTTCATGACGGAATTCATGGTTGCGGACTTTCTGAATGATTTTTGCTGCCACGATACGTGCGCCTTCGGCATCGCCGGCGTGGACGATCGCAGCGAACTCGTCACCCCCGAGCCGGGCGAGCACATCGCTATCACGCAGCAGCGAACGCATGGCATCGGCGAGTTCGCGAAGCAGTTCGTCGCCTGCGGCATGGCCGCAGATATCGTTGACCGCCTTGAAATGATCCAGATCGAGATACATCACGAATGCATGCAGTGCGCCCTGCTGCACACGCAGCCAGGTTCGCATGAGCGCTTCATCGAAACCACGCCGGTTGGGCAGACCGGTCAACGCATCGTGGCTGGCCTGGTGGGCGAGTTCCTGTGTCGCCCGCCGTGCTTCACTGATGTCCTGAAACACGAACACCGCGCCCCGGATGGCGCCGGTATCGTCGTGGATCGGTGAGATCGAATCGACGATGGAAATAAACTGCCCGTCGCGGCGCCGCAGGCGGGTGAAGATCGGTACCCGCACCCGGGCGCCGTCCTTGAGCACCTTCGGCAGGGGATTGTCGAGCGCGACTTCGTCATCCGCGTCATAAAACTGAACCACGTCGCCAAAGTCGGCGCCGACGATTTGTTCGCGTGTACAGCCAAGCAATTCCACGCTGGCGGAATTGAGTTCGGTGATGCAACCCGCCGCATCGATCCGAATCACCCCCTCGCCGATCGACTCGAAGGTGATATCGGCCAGTTCCTTGGCTTCGAACAATTCGTGCAGGGCCTGCTTGCGCTCCGAAATATCCTGGATATGGCAAATGAAATACAGCGGCTCGTCGGCGTCCCGAAGCAATGACACGTCCAGCTGCACATCAACGCTGTGGCCAAGCTTATGGAGATAGCGTTTTTCCATGCGGCCAACAAGCTTGCGGCCGCTAAGCAGGTCGTCGACGTAATCGAGATCGATTTCGAGATCGTCCGGATGGGTAATATCCTGGAACGTCAGCTTGAGCAATTCGAGCTCGTCGTAGCCTAGAATCTCGCAGAGGGCGCGGTTGACGGAAAGCCAGCGGCCTTCCGGCGATACCAGTGCGATGCCGGTGGGCGCATGCGCCAACGTCTGGGTTAGCCGGCGCTTGGCGCGGCGCAGTGCATCCTGCGCCTCGCGCTGGTGTGTCACGTCCGACACAGTACCGACGATACGCTGCCCCGATTCAGTCTGCGCTGCGCTGCCCTGTTCGCGCAACCATATCGGTGCGCGATCCGGCAACAACAGCCGGTATTCGAAAAAGTATTCCGAAGAAGGATCGGCCAAGTGCGCCTCGATACGGACCTGGCGGGCATCGCGCTCGTCGGGATGTATCCACGCATACCACTTGTGGCAATCGATGGCCGATTCGCCTGTGTGACTCAGGCCAATCCGGCTGTTGAAGCGGCCGTAGAGTCGATAGACATTGTCTTCCATGTCGATATCGATCAAGCCAAGACCTGCATTCTCGCCGGCTGTACGCCAGCGCGTATTCTCGGCGAGAAGCAGACGCTCTCGCTCGGCACCGGCAACAAGCGCTACGTGTTGTTCGTGTACGTCAATGACCGCGCCGGCCAGCAAAGGCAGCTGACCCTCGCGTAACTCGACCTGGCCGATGGCCTGAATATAGCGATGCGTGCCATCCGCGCGAACCAGCTGGACGATAAGGCTGTAGCCGGTCCCGGTCTCGCGCGCCGTGGCAAGCGCTTTGTTCAACGCATCGCGCGAATCCGCGGAATAGAACGCCAGCGCAGAGTCGATCTGCGGGGTATAGGTCGCGGGGTCGACGCCATGCAGCGCATACACGCCGTCCGACCAGCGAATCTGCCCGGTCTGCAGATCGTAGGACCATACCCCGACCCAGCCATGGCGCTCGAGAACTTCAAAGCCTTTCAGCTGCATCGCTCGATCTCCAAACGATTACAGCGATGGCACGACAACCTGGCGTTCTGGCGCGAAAAACATGGCATCCCACAAATTATACAGCTCTCGAACGCGCCGGTTTGAGCGCGCACGCTCGCAGTTCCGACGGAACCGTGGCAGCGACGAACACGGTCACAAACTCAGGGACGTCCGTGCGGCAAGGCCACGGCACACAGCGACTCCGCGAATTCACTCAGCCTGATCGTGCAGCGTTCGATGTTCGAGTACTGGTTGAGCTCTGTTTCGATATAACCCATGGCCTCTCGCACCAGCGTGTCTGCTTCGAGGATTTCATACTGGGGTTCGAGCTCACGCGATTGCGGGCCGACCGTGAGCAGGCCCAGCGAATACATATGGGCAATAAAGTTCGGCACCTGCGCCCGTAGGAGCACGCCGGCTTCCTTGCCCACACTCGATGCATAGGACAGCACCCGAGTGCTGCCGATGCCCGGCAGCGAACCGGCATTCACATGCACCATCGGCCACGTGCTGCCGTCGGCCATGAGAACCAGAATCCGGGCCTGCGAGGGATTGAGCTGGCGCAGCAGGCGGACATAGAAATCCTGTTCGATCGCCTGCTGGTCGGTACCGCGAGAGGCATCGAGCAGTTCCGCGAAAATCTGGGCCGGCAGCGTGTCGCTGTTCGGGCTCGAATTGCCGAGCGGGTCGGCCGGACGGATCCCGGCGCGATCGAGGCGTTCGCCCAGACTTTTGAGCGCACGGTATTCGGCACGGCGCAATGCGCGAATACCCAGCCCGGCCACCGGCCGACGGCCCAGCCAAAGCGCGGTACGGCGCAACAGCTCCAGCGGCAAGGCTGCGCTTTCTTCTGTCTCGAATTCCGGCGCAAACGCATCGTAGCGCTGCTGTTCATAGTCGTATTGATTCACACCGCCCTCCCAGGCACTCGCCACTTAGCCGCCGCCAAACAGCACCATGAACTGAAACACGCCCACGGCCAGCCCGAGCCCGGCGCCCACGGCAATCAGAATCCATTCGTCTTCTTCGAACGCGGGCCTGAGCATGCCCTCGAATTTTCGCGGCGACAGGTCGCGCATACGCTCGACCAGGGTTTGTTCGATGGCCATGGTGCGATTCGTATAGCTGATGAATTCCTGCATGGTAGGCGACGCACTGCCCTGGGCATCGGGCGTGTACTGGATCAGCCGCTCGACCGCCGTCTGCTTGAGCCGAATATAGTTCACGTCGCCGACCGTCCAGCTCATGAAGGAGCCAACCGGGCCGGCACTTTCGTCCACGGCTTCACCCACGTGGTGGGCGATGATGGCAAAGATCCGATCCGAATACGGCCCCTTGAGTACCTGCTGCAGGATATTGGCCGGCGCCAGCACTTCGTTGGCCACTAGATCACCATAGGCACGCGCTACGTCGGCCTGACGCTTGAAGAACAATCCATGCAGTTCGAACGGACCGACGCGATACTTTTTCTTGGGGTTGAAGATCATCTTGAGCGCGGCCCAGTTGGTGAACCAGCCCACGACCATCCCGAACAGAGGCAGCAGCCACCACGGCTGAAAGAATATCCACACGACCATCTGCAGCGCGCCCAGCGGGAAGCCGAAATAGGCCCCCGAGCGGGCGATGAACTTGAACTCCTCCTTTCCGGTTTCCAGAAAGATGCGGTTCATCAGCTCCTTGTGGTGGACCAGATTGGTGACGACCATGTCCTTGAGATCGAACACCTGGTTCACGTCGCTGCGCAGGTCGCGCACCGTGTCGGCAATAGCCCCGGGCACGGCCGACTGGACCCGCGCAACGATGGTGGCGCGAACCGCGTCCGGCGTGCGCGCCCACACGCTCGGGTGATGCTCCTGCATGACTTCGTTGACCAGGTCCGCGGTCATTTCGTTGAGCGGACCCGTCAACTTTTCGGCCACTTCATCCGGGTCCAGCCGCGAAAAGATCTCTTCGCTGTCGATCAGGTTTTCAGTGATGGTATCGGTGGCGATCGCCGACATCTTGGCGGCCTTGCGCGGCACGATGCCCTGCCAGCCGAGAAAGGGCTTCCAGACACCCACGAACTCGATCGGATGAAACATCATCCAGATCGCGACCCGGTTGGTGATATAGCCGATTATCGCGCTGATAAACGGCATGGACGCATACTTCCAGAACGTTGCCGTTCCTAGAAACGCCAGGTCCATCATGCCGATCTCCTCGTATCCTGCACTGACGGGTATTTATTCTTGTAGTCGCGATTCGACGGCCGGTCACCGGCTCTAAAAAGATCGCGTTTTCAAATCAACATACAGTTATTAAACGGTGCTGTCGCCTGCTGCGGGCGATTTTTCCCATAATCGGCAGTCGCGGCCTGGGCAGCGGCGTCAGCACAGCCCGTTACGCCGACGCCAAGCACGTTCCCAACGCGACAACGCCACCGGCCTTTAGCATGGCGAGCGCCCCGGGCGGCCCGCGTCCGGCGATCGACATGCCCCCAATGCACAGCCCGCCGTGAACGCGGGCACCCGCAATAAAAAAAGGCCCCGCAGAGCGGGGCCTCGAGTCGCAGGTCGTGTTTCGTACCGGTTAGCGTAGAACGCCAGGAACGCGTACGTTCTCGACCAATTCCCGCACTTCTGCCGGCGGCGGCGCGGTCGCCCGCGATACCAAAAACGCCACCACGAAGTTGATCAGCGCACCGATGGCACCGAACGACTCCGGCTGAATGCCGAACATCCAGTTCGCCGCGCTATCGGCAAACAGGTTGGTCCCCGGCACAAAAAATATCCCCTTGTACAGGAAGATATAGACGATGGTCACGGTCAGGCCGGCCAGCATGCCGGCAATGCCGCCTTCGCGGTTCATGCGCTTGGAAAACACGCCCATGAGCAGCGCCGGGAACAGCGAAGACGCAGCCAGGCCAAACGCCAAGGCCACCACCTCCGCGGCAAACCCCGGTGGATTGATGCCCAGATAACCGGCCACCAGAATCGCGCCGGACATGGCGATACGTCCGGCCATGAGCTCGCCCTTCTCGCTGATATCGGGCTTGAGCATGCTCTTGAGCAGATCATGGGAAATGGCCGACGAGATTGCCAGCAGCAGCCCGGCCGCAGTCGACAACGCCGCGGCCACGCCGCCCGCGGCCACTAGGGCAATCACCCAGGCCGGCAACTGTGCAATTTCCGGATTGGCCAGCACCATGATGTCGCGGTCGACGTTGACCATCTCGTTGCCCTGCCAACCATAGCCTTCGGCCGTGGACGCGAACTCCGGGTTCTTGTCGTTGTAGTACTGAATCCGGCCATCGCCGTTCTTGTCCTCGAAACCGAGCAGGCCGGTGCCTTCCCAGGTCTTGAACCATTGCGGGCGCTGTTCGTATTCCAGGTTCGAACCTTCGGCGCCCGCCGCCCCGGTCTGTACCGTCTCCATGAGGTTCAGCCGCGCCATGGCACCCACTGCCGGGGCCGTGGTGTAGAGAATGGCGATGAAGAACAACGCCCAGCCCACCGACTTACGCGCGTCGCTGACCTTGCGCACGGTAAAGAAGCGGATGATGACGTGCGGCAATCCCGCCGTGCCGATCATCAGCGACAAGGTGAGCATGAAGATATTGAGCGTCGAATGCTCCGGGTTCGTGAACTTGTCGAAGCCGAGCTCGGTAATCACCCCGTCCAGTTTTTCCAGCAGATACACCCCACTGCCATCCGCCATGGTCGAACCCAGACCAATCTGCGGCAACGGCACGCCGGTAAGCTGGATGGAGATAAAGATGGCCGGCACGGTGAAGGCGAAAATCAGCACGATGTACTGGGCGATCTGGGTGTAGGTGATGCCCTTCATGCCGCCCAGCACCGCATAGACGAACACCACGCCCATGCCGATGAGCACGCCCGTTTCGAACTCCACTTCCAGAAAACGGCCGAACGCCACGCCCACACCTTTCATCTGGCCGATCACGTAGGTGATCGAGGCCACGATCAAACAGATGATCGCCACCGTACGGGCCACGTTCGAGTAGTAACGCGCGCCGATGAAGGCCGGCACGGTAAAGCTGCCGAACTTGCGCAAGTACGGCGCGAGCAACAGGGCCAGCAACACGAAGCCGCCCGTCCAGCCCATCAGATACGGCGAGGCGTTATAGCCCAAAAACGCAATCAGCCCGGCCATGGAAATGAACGACGCCGCGCTCATCCAGTCGGCGGCCGTGGCCATGCCGTTGGCGACCGGCCCCACGCCGCCGCCGGCTACATAGAAATCCTCCGTGCTGCCGGCACGCGAGGCGATGGCGATAACGAAATACAGCAGAAAACTGCCGCCTACGGCGAGATATATCCAGGTTTGTGTATCCATGGCTGTGCTCTAATCCTTTTCTTCTACGCCGAATTCCCGATCGATCTTGTTCATGCGAAACGCATAGAAGAAGATCAGGAACAAAAACACATAGATGGAGCCCTGCTGAGCGAAGAAATAGCCCAGCGGATAACCGCCGATATAGAAGTTATTGAGCACGTCCACGAGCAGAATGCCGCAGCCGTAAGACACCACGAACCACACGGCGAGCAGCTTGAGAACAAGCCTTATATTGGCCTGCCAGTAAGCAGCCGCCGAGTCGGATGGCCGATCGGACATATCCCCCTCCATTGTTATGAATTGTCCTAGGCAATCGTCGGCCAGCGGGGTGAGACCAGCAATGATACTTTTGGCTATTCAACCATTTGGCTAGCAAAGACCAAATACTCGCAAATAAATAAATGTATTGAGCATGCACAGGCTGTGCGACTTCAATATCCAACTGCGAACGCGCGTGTTGTGGTTTACCGCGCGTGCTTACTAGTCCGCACCAAAATCAGATTTTCCAATAGGCGATTTTCGGGTCGATTATTCGGGTTGATAACGCGCGTGCGAAGGCAAGCGCCACGGCCCACGATCGTGAAGTGATCGGGGAAAACCACGCGCTCGTGCCGGCATTTCTTTCGGTGGCGTTTGAAAACAACGCGCGTAGTCGGCTGTTTTGATGCCGGGTTGATAATCCCGCGACGCCGCAATCGATGTGGCGCCCAGGGCCTACCCGGCCCTATGCAGCAATCACGAACTCGACTCGCCGCGGGCAGGCGATAGCTACTGCTGACCGATATCGCAAATAGAAATCAGCATCTGACGTGCCGTCACTGCCTGTTGCACGAATGCACGCAGCAACGGGCACTGGGGGGCCGATGCGGCGCTGGAAAGAGCGTTGTTGTAACCCGCGGTATGGTCGACGTCGCTATCGCCGCATCCGGTGTCGCCTCGGTAGCGCACGTCGCCTCGCACGGTCGGATCGAGGGCGAAGGCGAGGCTTGCCGCATAAACTCGGCCACAAACGTTAATCGTTCGATCATGGCGGGTCGGCATCACGGTTGCTTTCTAATCCGTGCGTCCGTGCTCGTGATCGAAAGAATGACGGTCTTAATAGTAACCGAGCATATAGCCTCGAAAAACCGGGCCTTTGACGCTGCGACAAACAAACGACCCTTGTACTAGAGTGAGTCCGGCGCGCCCGGACTCACTGTCTACGCTTCGCTCTATCTACGCCTTGAGCATCCCGCTACAGCACGTTCGACGCGCGTCGCCGACGTAGAAGCATCAATGCGGCAGCCACGCAAAGCACCAAGAACAACGGGTCGAACGGCACGTCCGCATCAGTCATGGTGCAACCACCCCCGCCGCTATCGCTATCATCGCCGTCGCTGTCGCTGTCGCCAGCGCTCGTATCAACGTCCCCGACGACAACCGAAACGCTATCGGTGTTGTTGCCATCGCCCTCGTTCGAATCGAACTGATCAGCGCTAGCCTGTACCGTTGCCTGCAAGGCAGCATTGCGATTCGGCGCGATCGCCATAAGCCGTGCGGATACGCTTTCGCCTGCATATAGCGGCCCGTTGAGCGTGCAGCGGACCGTACCACTCTCCGGTTGGCTGCAGCGGAGCTTACGATCGCTTGGAGCAGTGGTACCGCTCACGGTCACGTTGCTTACACCTGCTGGCAACCGAGCGGTCACGGTCAGACCGGTGGCGCTGCCGATGGCACGGTTGAAGATTTCCGCGCCCGGCAGCGTACTAAGCAGAGGGGCCACGGGGTCGTGATTGTTATCCACAAGCACGTCGAAAGCGATAGTCGAGCCCTGGGCGACGGCGCTCGAATTGGTCGTGATACGCGCGGCGAGATCGACATTTTCGCTCCCAGCAAAGCGACGCAGGAAAACGCTACTCTCCTCGTTAGTGCCGTCTTCGCTCACCAGCGATGCAAAATCGCCATCAGCATCGGAAGAAACGCGAACGAGGTCAGGGTCAGGATTGTCGATCTCGTCCCGGCTGTATACCTCGACCAGAGCCGACAGTGTTCCGTCGCTGCCGACACGACGAACGAACATATCGTCGTCACCCTCCAGCCCGACGACGAATTCGTCGTCGCTGGCGGCAACTTCGTACGACGATTGCAAAGCCGTGAAAATCGTAAACGGGTCGCCCAGTGCCGCACCTGCGGTAGAAAGCAGTTGACCGACGACCATATCGAAATGGGGCTGCCATAACACGAGTATCGTGCCGTCACCGGCAATCTCGATGATCGGCTGGTCCTCAAAATAATCGGCCCCGGTGACGTCAACGATGCCCAGCGATTTCCCGTCCGCTGCAAAACGCTCCAGTTTGACCGGTTGCTCAGCCAAGGGCGCCGTAAGATACACGGTCGCGAAAGCACCGGATTCCGCTATCGCGACATCGCCGAATCCGGCCACCTGTTGAGGGGCACCCACAGCGGCGCCGTTCGCGTCGTAACGCTGAACGACGTCCGCGCGCGTGGAACCATTACCGGTACCGTGAAGCACGGCGAACTCGCCACTGCTATTCATGTCGACCTTTACGCTGCCGCTACCGTTGGGGTCGAGTACCATTCGATTGCCGATCGGGGCGAGCCGGGAATCATAGAACTGGGCATACAGCGCAGCCCCACCGGCGTCGTCATCGCCAACCCAAACAAGTACGAAATTACCGTTCGCCTGGCCTGCGGCAGCGACGGTACCGCCACCGCAATTGCTACAAAGTGTTTGTAGCCGAGCCTCGGCCCCGGCTGCTTCGCCCAATGGATAATTTCGCGCGAGGATATTGGAACCGTTCAGTCCAAAATCCGATAAATAGATCGCCACAACATTATTCACGGCATCGCTGACGACAGCGACCGTGGAGCGCGTATCTCGCCCCGCCCCCGTATCGACCGGGCGGGCATCCTCAATCGCCTGATCCGGGCCGACCGGATTCGCAAACCCGATCGAAGAAAGCCCCAACGCAATCGTCATCCCTACCAGCCCGGCACTACGCCGAATCTTATTCAGAAGCACAGACCCATCCCCCGTTTCTAGAAGCCCAACCCCAATCAATGCACACGACCCCATACCGTGCGCCTGCCCCACTCAGCGTGGCCGCAGGGCCTGGCGGCGTTGATATTAGCTCAAGGCGATGACGACTAGATGGCGCCCGCAGAAATTATTTCGCCCACAAAAAAGCCCGGCCGAAGCCGGGCTTTTCCGTCTCGGGTAGCGGCTGATATCAGCCGTTGGCGCGCTTGGCCTTGAGCTCGCGACGGCGCGCGTGCAGGACCGGTTCGGTGTAGCCCGAAGGCTGTTCCAGACCCTTGAAAATCAGGTCGGAGGCCGCCTGGAAGGCCACGGAATCGTCGAAGTTCGGCGCCATGTTGTGGTAGTTGGCGTCGCCTTCGTTCTGGCGATCCACCACCGCGGCCATGCGCTCGAGGGTTTCGCGCACCTGCTGTTCGTTGGTCACGCCGTGGTGCAGCCAGTTGGCCACATGCTGCGAGGAGATACGGCAGGTCGCACGGTCTTCCATGAGCTGGGTGTCGGTGATATCCGGCACCTTGGAGCAGCCCACGCCCTGGTCGACCCAGCGCACGACATAACCCAGGATGCCCTGGCAGTTGTTGTCGAGCTCTTTCTGGATCTCGTCGTCAGAGAGCTGGCGGTCGAGCAGCGGGATCGTGAGCATGTCGTCGAGGTAGTCCTCGTTGCGCGATTCCAGTTCGGCCTGGCGTTCCAGCACGTCGCAGCGATGGTAGTGAATCGCGTGCAGCGTGGCGGCCGTCGGCGACGGCACCCAGGCACAGTTGGCGCCGGCCTTGGGATGGCCGATCTTGGCTTCCATCATGTCGGCCATGTTATCCGGCGCGGCCCACATGCCCTTGCCGATCTGTGCCTTGCCGCGCAGGCCGGCGGCCAGGCCGGTGTCGACGTTGTTGTCTTCGTAGGCCTTGAGCCAGGGCTGGGATTTCATCTCGCCCTTGGGCAGCATCGGGCCGGCTTCCATCGAGGTGTGCATCTCATCGCCGGTGCGATCGAGGAAACCGGTATTGATGAAGATGGTGCGCTC
>NZ_CAXGSH010000098.1:0-13684 GCF_964012375.1 uncultured Salinisphaera sp. | reverse complement strand
CGCCGCGACTGCGTTGCCGAGCTTGACCTGCCAATGAGGCAGGCGCTGCGCTCGGGCGCCTTGTCGCAACGCATTTGACCTTGAAAGTCTTTCCAGGGCGAACGCGATCCGCGAGAGGTTATGCAGAGCTTCCCTAGTACTGCCAGGCGCCGGTAGACAGCCCGCAGCGTTCATACGCGGCGGGCTTTTTTACGCGACCGCTATACAACGCAGGCCGGCCTGCTGGACGGATGCGTGCGCGTTCAAGGATGAACCCGGGCCGAGCCTTGTTCGATCAGCCGTCACGACCCATCGGCGGGCCGTCGCGACTCACCCGTCGAGCGCGATGAGGCCGCGCTGTAGCGTCGCCATGATCGCCGGCTCACACCGTGCCGGCCTATGCCCCGGCTAGTCGCTCCCGGCGAGCGCGCTCAATACCGCACCCATGGCATCGATCCCGTTGGCAAACATCTGCCCGAACAGACCGCCGAGTTCGGGAACCATGAAGAACAGAAGCACGATGCCCGAGAGCAGCGTGAGCGGGAAGCCGATCGAAAAGATGGACAGCTGCGGTGAGGCACGGTTGAGGATGCCCAGGGCCATATTGATGGTCAGCAATGCCGTGACAAGCGGCAGCGCCAGCCCCAGGCCGGCACTGAATACCGTGCCGCCCCAACGCACCAGCGTGTACCAGCCTTCTGGGTCGAGCGTGCCGGCACCGATGGGTAGCTCGAAGAAGGTGAAGGCGAGCACCCGGATCATCATCAGATGGCCATCGAATGCCAGAAAGAACAGCAGCGCGAACACGTTCAGAATTTGTGCCAGCACCATGATGTTCGCGCCCATGGCGGCCGAATAGAACGAGGCGAAGCCCAGACCCATCTGCAGGCCGATATAGTCGCCCGCGGCGCGCACGGCCGCGAACACCACGCGCATGACCAGACCCATGGCAATGCCGATAAGAATCTGTTGAACGATCAGCCATACGCCCACATAGGACACCGGCGGGATGTCCGGCGGCGGCGGCAGCGTGGGTGCGATGATGAATGCCAGCAGAACCGCAACGCCGACCTTGGCAACTCGTGACAGGCTGTTCTCGCCCAGGATGGGCGCCACGGCGACGAAAGCCAGAATACGCACGAACGGCCAGAACAGCGACATCACCCAGGGCGTGATCTGGCTCGTGGTGAACTCGATCATGGCTGCAGGCAGCGCTTAGCCGATCAGGCCGGGGATGCTCAAAAACAGATTGCGGGTGAAATCCTGGATCAGGCCGAGCATCCAGGGGCCGGCAATGATGAGCGCGGCGAAAACGGCCAGGATCTTCGGGATGAACGACAGCGTCATTTCGTTGATCTGGGTGGCGGCCTGGAACAGGCTCACGATCAGGCCCACGAGCAGCGCGGTCAGCAGCAAAGGCGTGGCCATGAGCAGGGTTACTCGCATCCCCTGATAGGCCAGTTCCATGACGGTTGCGGGACTCATGCGCGTCTGCCCCCTAGCTCATGAAGAAGCTGTCGGCCAGCGAGCCGATCAACAGCGTCCAGCCGTCCACGAGCACGAACAGCATGAGCTTGAACGGCAGGGAGATCGTGGCGGGCGGCACCATCATCATGCCCAGCGACATGAGGACGCTGGCCACCACCAGGTCGATGATCAAAAACGGGATGAAAATCATGAAGCCGACCTGAAAGGCCGTCTTCAGCTCGCTGGTTACGAACGCCGGCAGCAACAGCCGCAGCGGCACGTCCTCCGGACCCTGCATGGGCGGAATATCGCCAAGATTGGCGAACATGGCCAGATCGCTTTCCCGCGTCTGGCGCAGCATGAACTCACGCAGCGGCTGTACGCCGTTCTGCAGCGCTTGTTGAAAGGTGATTTCGTCGCGCGACAAGGGTTCGTAGGCCACGTCGTAGATGCGCTCGAATACCGGCGACATCACGAAGAACGTGAGAAACAGCGCCAGTCCAAGCAGCACCTGATTGGGCGGTGCGGTGGGTGTACCGATCGCGCTGCGCAACAGGCTCAACACGATGATGATGCGGGTGAAGCCGGTCATCATCAGCAGCACGGCCGGCAAAAACGCCATCGCCGTGAGCAGTACGAGCGTCTGGACCGACAGTGTCCAGGACTGGCCGCCATCCTGGAGCGGGCGCGCGACGACGCCAGGCAGCGCGCCGGGCTCCTGGGCGCCTACGGCAAAGCTTGCGGTCAGCGCCAGCAGGGCCAGCAGCAGGCGTATCGGCAGGCGGGCCATCAGCGGCCCCGGTCGTTACGGCTAAAGCGCGACCCGGCGCGGCGCAGATTCTCGGCGAGCGCTTCGCCGAAGCTCGGCGTGGCGCGGCCGCTGCCCGGTTCGGGCTTGTCGCGCTCGCCGGCCGGCATGCTGTGGAGTTTGTTGACGCTGTTCGGGGCGACGCCCAGCACCAGCCAGGTGTCTTCGACTTCGACGACCACAACGCGTTCGCGCGGGCCCAGGCTCTGGCTGGCGATGATGTCCAGCGAGCGTGCGCTGCGGTTGCGATAGGGGCCAAAGCGCTTGAGCAGGGCGCTGCAGACGAAGATCAGCGCTATCACCGCGATCAATCCCAGCGAGGTGCGGCCGATGCTTTCCATGCCCAGCGAGCTATTGGCACGGGGCACCGCGGCCGAGGGCGTGTCCGCGCCCGTCTGGGTCTGGCCGTGGAGCCAGTCGGCCGAACCGGTACGCGGCGCATCCTGCGCCGCGTTCATGGTCTGTTGTGCCTCGTCGTCGTTCATTTGTTGAGTTTATGAATACGTTCCGAGCGGGTCACGATTTCGGTGATACGGATGCCGTATTTCTCATCGACCACGACCACTTCGCCCTGGGCGATGAGATAGCCGTTGACCAGAATCGACATCGGCTCGCCGGCCAGGCCATCGAGTTCCACTACCGAGCCCTGGGCCAGATCGAGCAGTTCGCGAATGGTCAGACGTGTCTGGCCCAGTTCCACCGACAGGGTGACCGGGATCTCCATGATCATGTCGAGTTCGCGCGGCGTGCCGGCCTTGGCCTCGTCGGCCAGTGGCTTGAACACGCTATCGCCGGCGCTGGTGGCTTTGGAAGACGACGTGGCCTTGCCGCCCGTCTCGACTTCGGCCTGTTCGGCCATGGCCTCGCCCCAGGCATCCTCCATGCTGTCGCCTTCGCTGTTCGGCTGTTCGCCGGTCTGTTCGGCGAGGGCGGCGGCCCAATCGTCGTCGGCGCCGCTCTGGGCCTTATCGTCGTTCATTTTTTCGGTCCCTGGTTGGACTTTGAAGCCTCTTGGTTGATGACACGGGTTACGCGTAGCGCCTTGCGGTCGTTGAGCCGTCCGTAGTCGCATTCGAGTACCGGCACGCCGTCAACGCGGGCAGTGATGGCACGGGGCAGGTCGATCGGCAGAACATCGCCGACTTCCAGCTGGGCGATCCGGCCGAGCGTGGTTTCGATTTCGGTGAAATCGGCCACCAGCCTGATATTGCTCTGCTTGATCTCGCCGGCCAGCTGCTGCGTGCGCTGGCGCTCGTCTTCCGGATCGCGTTTTTGCAGCGGTCCGGACAACAGATCCTTGATCGGTTCGATCATGGAATAGGGCATGCATATCTGGAAATCGCTGCCGAACGCGCCCACCTCGACATGAAACGTCGAACTGATCACGAGCTCGTTGTCGTTGCTGGTGATGTTGGTGAACTTCACCTGCATTTCGGCGCGCTGATACTCCAGCTCTACCGGATACACGCTCTTCCAGCCTTCCTGATAGCTTTCCAGCGCCAGCGAAAGCAGTCGTTGAATGATGCGTTGCTCGGTATGGGTGAATTCGCGGCCTTCCGAGCGGGTCAGAAACCGGCCGTCGCCGCCGAACAGGCTATCGACGACCAGATAGACCAGGTTCGGCGGAAACACCACCAGCGCATTGCCGCGCAGCGGCTTGATGCTGATCAGGTTGATATTGGTCGGCACCGGCAGATTGCGGGTGAAGTCCTTGTATTTCTGGATCTTGAGCCGCCCGACCGTGATATCCGCATTGCGCCGGATCAGGTTGAACAGCGACATGCGAAACCGACGTGCGAAGCGCTCGTTGATGATGTCGAACGCATGCAGGCGTCCGTGCACCACGCGCTGCTGGTCGTTGGGGTCGAACGCGCGGATGCGCTTGCCGCCGTTGTCCTTGCTGCTCGCAGACGGCTCCTCGTCGCCGCTGACGCCCAGCATCAGCGAGTCGATTTCGTCCTGCGAAAGCATGTCGTCGTTGGACACGATCGCTGCCTATTGAACGATGAAGTCGGTGAAGAGGACTTCCTGCACGCCAATGGCGTCTTCGTCCTCGTAGAAAGGCCGGGCGATCGCCACCTGCAGCGACTCGGCCAGCGATTGCTTGCCGCTTGCGCTGGTGAGGTTGTCGGCCTTTGTATCGGCGATAGTCATGAGAATACGGTTGCGGACCTCGGGCATGTGTTCGGCAAGCTGTTCTGCGGCCTTGCTGTCGTCGACCTTAACCGCAATACGTACGTAAAGGATACGCCCGCGCGGATCGCTGAGGTTGGCCGTGAACGGGTCGATCTGCACGAACACCGGCGCGGGCTTGGGCACGGCCGGCGCGTGGGCCGGGGCGGCGGCTTCCTTGTCGCCGTCGTTCATGAAGAAATAAGTGCCGCCGATCGCCGCGCCGGTCACGATGACCAGCGCCAGCGCCATGATGATGAGCCAGAGCATGCGGTTGCTGCCGGGGGCGTTGGGGGGCGAAGTGGCCATGGGCGAGGATTATCCTTGAAAGTGAGTCAGCGGCCGGGGCCGCCGTATGGGCGACTAGAGTCTGAGAACGCTAGCCTTACAGACCCTAGGCGAAGATGTCGATGCCGCCGTCGAGCGTGCGTCCGGCCAGCGTCGTCACTGCCACCGGTGCGGTCAATGCGTCCACGCTTGCGACGTCCCCGCTATCGGCCGATCCGGCGCCGGCCTGAGCACGACCGTTGCCGTTGTTGTTCGACGAATTCGGGTTCGCGCCCTGGTCGCTGACCGACGTCTGGCCGAGATTGATCCCGCTTTCGGCGAAGGCATGACGCAGCTGCGGCAATGCGGCTTCGACCGCGGCACGCACGTCCGCATGCGCCGAGGCGAAGTGCAGCTGGGCCTGTTCACCCATCTTGAGTGATACGTGCAGCTGGCCGAGTTCGCGCGGGTAGAGCGTGAGTTCGGCCGCGCCGTCGCCCAGGTGGGTCAGGCGCAGGGCCTGCTGGTTAATCGCCTGTTTCCAGGCTTCACTGCCCAGCGGCGCCTGTACGCTGGCCGCCAGGGCGGCCGGCTGGGCGGCCGGGGTAAAATTGCTGCTCGCCGCGGTTTGCACGCTGCTCGCCGCGCTCGCCAGTGATTTCAGGTCCAGTTTGTCGGCAAATTCGCCGTCGCGACCGGGCTGCAGGAAACGCGTGCCGCGGCCGGGCTGGAACGTATCCCCGGCAAAGGCGGCCCAGGCGGCCGGATTGCGGGTATCGGTCGGCGCATTCTGTGCGGCGGCTGCCATGCGGGCCCGATCGCCGGTCAGGGCGTCTTCGCCCTGCTTGGCCAGCCCGTCGCGGTCGGCGGCGAATCGCAGCGCGCTGTCGGCCTGCTTGTCGCCGCCCTGCAGAGCGCGTGCATCCAGCAGGCGGGTACGGACCCCGTCGTCCGCAGCGTCGGCCTGTGCCTGCGTGGCGGTCTGAAGCGAAAGCTGCACGTCGGCCGAGGCCGGCGCCAGACGCGCCAGGCCGTTATCCGATGCCGGTTTCGCCGATGACGGCGCTGTGCCGCGCGGCTGGGCCGACACGGCCTGGCCAATCCAGCGCATGTCGGCGAATACGAGCGCCTCGTTTTCGCCCGCGGCTTCGCTATCGGCAGGCGTGTCGCTATCGCGAGCCGGTTCGAGTTCAGTTGCGGGTTCGGCTGCGAGCGCGCCGTCGCGCGACGCACCGCGATCGAGTGCGCGCAGCTCGGCGGTCGCCTTGTCGTCGCTGCGCGCGTCCGGGGCGCGCTTGTCCGTTGCGCCGTGGCCCAGTGCGCGCAGCGCGCCGCTCGACGTATCCGACAGCGGCGCGTTGGGCCCATCGAGGACCAGACGCTGGTCTGCCTTGCGCGCGTCCAGCTGGGTTTCGCCAAGGGCTTGCGGTGCCAGCCCACCGGGGGCGGCCGCGTGTTTGGCGGACGCCTGGTCGGGCCGGCGGGCCGTGTTGGCAGCGCGCGTATCGGCCTGGCCATGGGTCTGGCTATGATCCTGGCCATGCGCTTGGCGACGATCGGCCAGCACGGCCGAGAAGCTGAGCTTGCCTTCGGGCTGGTCGCCGGATGCCGCATTCTTGGCACCGGTCTCGGCCGGCGCTGTTTTTGCAGCAGTGAGAAGCTGAATACTCATGACGCGATTCCCGTGGGCGGCGAACGTTATTGATAAAGGCCGGCAGAGAGCGCGCGGCTGGCGAATTCGTCGGTCTGGCGTTGCTCGCGGCGGGCTTCGGCCTGCTGGGCCGCCTCGCGGCGACGCACTGCCAGTACATCGTAGGAATTCAGGCGTTTCTGGCGGTCGCGCCAGTCCTCGTTGCCATGCTCGACGCGGCGCTCGCTTTGATTGACCGCGCCGCGCTGCTGTTCGATGGCATGCTCGAGGGAGGCGATGAAGCGCTGGTAATTCTGAAGCGTGGCAATGCTCATGCCCATTGCCATGGCGTCGTCGAGACGGCGCTGATATTCGGCGTGATAGGTCAACAACGCTTCGAGCTTCTGTTCGGTCTGCTGGTGATCGCGACGCAGACGCCCGAGCGTGGCGGCGGCCGCGTCGCGGTCGTCGGTCGCCAGGTCGATCAGGGTTTCGAGTGCGGAAGTCTTGGCCATATCAGTGCGTGGTTCTCTGCGGTAACAGGTCCGCCAGTTGCTGGCTGGCATGGTCGAAATCGGCGCGTTGATTCATCGATTGCTGCAAAAAGGCTTCGAGCTGCGGATACATTTCGATGGCCTGGTCGAGCAACGGATCACTGCCCTTCGCGTAGGCGCCCACGCTGATGAGGTCGCGGTTGCGCTGGTAACGAGAGAGCATCTGCTTAAAGTACTGGATACGCGACAGATGCATTTCATCGATAAGCGCGGTCATTGCGCGGCTTATCGAGGCTTCGATATCGATGGCCGGATAGTGGCCGGATTCGGCGAGCTGGCGCGACAGCACGAAGTGCCCGTCCAGTATGGCGCGCGCGGAATCCGCAATCGGGTCCTGCTGGTCATCGCCCTCGGTGAGCACGGTATAGAAGGCGGTGATCGATCCCTTGCCGGGGGCGTCGTTGCCGGCGCGCTCGACCAGTTTGGGCAGTTTGGCAAATACGGACGGCGGATAGCCCTTGGTCGCCGGTGGCTCGCCGATGGCCAGCGCGATCTCGCGTTGGGCCATGGCATAGCGCGTGAGCGAGTCCATGATCAGCAGCACGTTTCTGCCGCGTTCGCGAAAGTCTTCGGCCAGGCGCGTCGCATAGTCCGCGCCCTGCAGGCGCAGCAGGGCAGAGTCGTCGGCCGGCGCCGCGACCACCACGGCCCGCTTGAGGCCTTCGGTGCCGAGGATGTTGTCGATGAAGTCCTTGACCTCGCGCCCGCGCTCGCCGATGAGGCCCACCACGATGACGTCGGCCTGGGTGAAGCGGGCCATCATGCCCAGCAGCACGCTCTTGCCCACGCCGGAGCCTGCGAACAGGCCCAGGCGCTGACCGCGTCCGACCGTCAACAGGGCGTTGATCGCGCGTACGCCGACATCCAGCACGTCGTGGATAGGCTCGCGATCGAGCGGGTTGAGACGCGGCGCCGCCAGCGTGGCATGGGCCGCGTCGTGCAGCGGGCCCCGCCCGTCGAGAACGCGCCCGCGCGCATCGACCACGCGCCCGAGCAGGCTATCTCCCACCGGCACGCGCTTGCTGCCGATGGCCTGTGCCCCGGGCGGGGGCAGGGTGGCCCACACGCGCGCGCCCGGCACCATTTCAGCCGTGTCCACAAACGGCATCAGCAAGAGTTTTTCCTGATTGAAGCCCACCACCTCGGCCTCGGCGAAGTCGCTGCCGCCGCGGATTTCGACAATACAATGGGCGCCCAGGGGCAGCTGCAGCCCGACGGCTTCCAGCACCAGCCCGGTCGCACGCGTCAGCCGGCCGCCCTGACGGGTGCGCGACAGATGGCTGACCTGTTGGCGGGCCTCGCGCAGGTCCTCGAGCCATTGCGCTACAGGGCTGGGGGTGCTGGTCATACGTCTTCTCCGTGGCCGACGGTGTGCAGCAGCCGCTCCCAGCGGTCGCCCACGGTGGCATCGATGGCGCGCTGTTCGCTTTCAATACGGCAGTCGCCGCGGGCCAGGCCCATGTCGGGGCGCAGTTCCCAGCCGGCGGCCTGCAGCGTCTGCGCCAGATGCGATTCGACCAGCGCATGATCTTCGATATTCACATACAGCGTCGGCTTGCCGCCGATGGTGGCGTTCTCGGCCATCAGCGCTTCGATCTCCTCGATGATGTGTTCCGGCTTGAGCTCCAGCGCGCGGCCGGCGAGCTGGTGACCGGCTTCTAACGCGAGTTCCACCAGCTCGTAAGAGACGTTGTCGTTGAGACCGTTGACGGCCGTGCGAAATGCTTCGCTCAATTCGCGTATGGGGGCGAGCAGGGTGTCGAGCTCCGCGGCCAGGCGTTGTTCGTGTTCTGCCTTGGCCTCGGCCCTGCCTTCGGCACGGCCTTGCGCCAGGCCTTCGGCATAACCCGACTCGTGGCCCTTGGCGACGGCTTCTTCCTTGGCCAGCTCGAATAGCGCGAAGCTGATGCCGTCTTCGCGCCGTCGTGCCGGCGTATCCCCGGCATCGCCTCCATCCCGGTGGGGCACACGCCGTTCCAGCGCGCCCATCTGCCAAGGGCGCCATGCGTCCTTTCTCGCGCGGGACCGATCAGACATATTCGTCGTCGTCACTGCTCAAGGTGATTTCGCCAGCGTCGGCCAGACGGCGCACGGTCTGCAAGATCGCCTTGCGCTCGGTCTCCACCTGCGACACGCGAATCGGGCCGCGCATCTCCATGTCTTCGCGCAGCATTTCGGCGGCTCGATTGGCCATGTTCGAGGTAAAGCGCGAGATAAGCTCTTCCGGCGTGCCCTTGAGCGCGACCACCAGGCTGTTCTGGTCCACTTCCTGGAGCAGGCGCTGAATGGTGCGATCGTCGGCGCTGGCCAGATCCTCGAACACGAACATCTGGTCGATAATCTTCTGGGCCAGATTGTCGTCGTGGGCACGCACGCTCTCGAGCACGCTTTCCTCGTTGGCCGAGTTCATCAGGTTGAGAATCTCTGCGGCGGTCTGCACACCGCCCATCTTGCTACGCTTGAGGTTCTGGCCGTCGAGCAGGCCGGACAGCACTTCCGTGAGTTCCTGCAACGCGGCCGGCTGCACGCCGGAGAAAGTGGATACGCGCAGTACCACGTCGTTGCGCAGGTGCTCGTCGAAGTGCATGAGCACTTCCGCGGCCTGGGCACGTTCCAGGTGCACCATGATGGTGGCGATGATCTGCGGATGCTCGTCGCGAATCATTTCGGCGACGACCGTCGGCTCCATCATGTTCAGCGCATCGATGCCCGTGCCTTCCTGGGCATCGAAAATATCCTCGAGCAGGCTGGCCGCCCGCTCGGCGCCCATGGCCTTGGTCAGCACCGAGCGGATGTGCTCGCTCGAATTCATGCTCACGGCGCTGACCTGCTCGAATTCCTCGTGGAAGTTGTTCAGGACTTCGCTGATCTTTTCGTTCGAGATGTTGCGCAGGTTGGCCATGCGCATGCCCAGTTCCTGAGCGTCGCGCGTGGACAGGTGTTTGAACACGTCGGCGGCGGTGTCTTCGTCGAGCGTCATCATCAGGATGGCGCTGGACTCACTGCCGGTTTCGTTGAACATTTGTCTAGGCATTGCTATGCATCCAGCTCTTGATGATGGCGGCGACGAGTTTCGGGTCGTTCTTGGCGGCTTCGCGGGTCGTGGTCAGCAACGCATCCTGCTGGCGTCGCTTGCCACGGCCGGCTTCGATGGCCGCGCGCAGGTCTTCATTGCCTTCGTCCGACTCCTCGGCCACGGCGCCGGCTTCGGCTTTTGCATCGGCCAGGCGTACCGGGGCACGCGGCACCTGGTCGAGCAGCGGCTTGACCAGTCGACGCCATACGATCCAGGCAGCGATGGCCAACAGCAGATACTTGACCGCGCTCTCGACCATGGCGATGAGCTGGCGATCCTGCCACCACGGCACGCCCGGCTCGACCACGTTCTCGGGCTGGTCGGTGAACGGCATGTTGATGACTTCAAGCGAGTCGCCACGCGCCACCGAAAAGCCCATCGCTTCGCGCACCAGGCTCTTGATCTGGTTCATCTGTTCTTCGGCCAGCGGCATCGGCTGCATTTCGCCTTCGGCGTTCGCCTGCATCGGATAGTTGACGACCACCGCAGCCGACAGCCGTTGAACCTGGCCGCTTTGCTCGCGGGTATGGCGAATGGTGCGGTTGACCTCGTAGTTGATGGTGGCGTTGCTGACCGTGGAGCCCTTGGCGCCTTCAGCATTATTGTTGTTGTTGGCGGTGGTGGTGGTGTTCTTGTTGTTGATGGGCGAATCGATTTCCGGGCTGGGCTGGTTGCTCAGCGCGCCGGGAACGCCGCCCGTACCCGGGCCACCGTTCGAGCGCGTGGCGCTGCGCTGTTCGCTGCGGATTGCGGCCTGGGTAGGGTCGCCATTGGGTGCGTAGAGCTCTTCGGTCTGTTCGTTGGAAGAGAAATCCACGTCGGCGACCACGCGCGCACGGATGTTGTCGCGGCCGACGATGGGCGCGAGGATGGATTCGATTCGGTCGCGGTAGCTGCGCTCGATCCGGTCGACGTATTCCAGCTGTGAGCCATCGGTGGCATTGCCCGCGGTGGCGGCATTGTCGGACAGCAGTTTGCCGGAGCCGTCGACCACGGTGACGCTTTCGGTGGGCAGGTTGGTCACGCTGCTGGCCACGAGGTTGACGATCGCCGTTACCTGGCCTTCGCCCAGCGCGCGACCGCGATAAAGGTCGAGCACGATGGAGGCGCTGGGCTTTTCGCGCTCGCGCACGAATACCGAGGATTCGGGGATGGCCAGATGAACGCGCGCCTTGGCGACCGCGTCCATGCTTTCGATGGAACGTGCCAGCTCGCCTTCGAGCGCACGCTTGTAGTTGACGTGTTCGGCGAACTGGCTGATGCCGAAGGACTGGTTGTCCATCAGCTCGAAGCCCACGCCGCCGCCGTTGGGCAGGCCTTCGCCGGCCAGGGTCAGGCGCGTACGGTCGATCATGTCGGTGGGCACCATGATCGTGTTGCCATTGCCCGCGAACTCGTAGGGCACCTGCATCTGTTCGAGTTTGGCGATGATTTCGCCGCCGTCGCGGTCGTTCAAGTTCGAGAACAATACGCCGTAACTAGGACCCATGGACCACATCGCCATGGCCACCAGCAGGGTCACGGCTATCGCGACACCTACAATCAACGGCAGACGCGGGTTTGCGCGTAGCTGCTCCAGCACGCCGGGCTTGGCCTCGGCTGCTGCGACTGCCGTATCCGCTGTCGCCATGCTCTTTCCTCGTTGCTTGATGTGCGATTGCCGCGGCTGTTGATAGTCGAGCCCGGCCCCTGGGTGCTGCCGTTGATGCAGCGCGCGTGCGCCGCAGCCCCAGCAGGACGAAGGCCATTATTCAGCACCGCGAGAAAATCAAAGGACGAATAAGCCCTCTTTTTGGGCGGCAATTGGGCGGATTAGATCGCTTGCGCCTGCGCTACCCTGCAATTCGTCAAATGGGGTGCCGTGCCAATTCGGCCAACGTACCCCGGTCGCATTTCACGAGGGTAGGGCTCAATGAGTATCTCGGCAGTCAATCTCAACAGCGTGCTGCAACAGCTTCAGGCCACGGCGAATCAGGCCGGCCCCGGTGGCGTTCAGCCAGGCGTGCAGCCCGGTGCACAGGCAGTGGCGAAAAGCGGCGAAAAGACGGAAGCCGTGGATTTCTCCAACGCGCTGGTCGCCGCGATCGACCGCATCGATGGCATGAAGCAGAGCGCTGTGGCCCAGGGCCATGCGTTCGAGCGCGGGGTGCCCGGGGTTGGCATCAACGATGTGATGGTCGACATGCAGAAGGCGGGGCTCGCCTTCGAAATGGGCGTACAGGTGCGCAACCGCGTCGTGAGTGCCTATCGTGAGATCATGAACATGCAGGTATAGCGCTGTTCACGCGCTGCAACGAAAAGAGGGCGCCCTGGGGCGCCCTCTTTTTTTGTCTCTTGCGAGACGATCCGCTGCCTAGCGGAGCAGGGAGAGCACGCCCTGGGTGCTCTGGTTGGCCTGGGCGAGCACGGAGGTACCGGCCTGCTGCAGGATCTGGGCCTTGGACATGTTCGACACTTCGGTGGCGTAGTCGGCATCGGTGATGCGCGAGCGGGCCGAGGAGATGTTGATTTCGGTGGTGGAGATATTGTTGATCGCCGAGTCCAGACGGTTCTGGACCGCACCGAGATCCGAGCGCAGATCGTCGACCTGCTTGAGCGCGCTGTCCAGGGCCGCCAGCGGGTCTTCGTTACGGGCCGAAAGGGCGTTTTCAGTATCGACCGTGAGCGAAATCGTCGAATCGCTGCCATCGGCGGCGGCGCCGATATTCACGTCACTGCTTGTCACGCCGTAGATATTACCGCCCGACGCGACGAATAGATCGCCATTATCGTCCTGCTGAATCGTCGCAGCAGCGACTGGGTCACCATTCTGATCGGTGATCGTGACGGTGCCGTTGGTCGCTACGTCGGCGGCGGCGACATCGGTCGTGCCGTCGGTGGCCTTGAAGGTTGCAGCATCCAGGCCGTCGCCGGCGGCATCGGCAAAGCCGTTCACGTTGTAGCCGTTCAGGCTCAGCGAGGCCGAATCCATGTTCTCCAGGTTGATGGAGATGGTCTGGTTGTCCTTGTCGCCGACCTGGATCTTGATTTCGGTCTTGGAGCCGTCGAGCACCTTGGTGCCGTTGAAGGCGGTCTGTTCGGACACGCGATCGATCTCGCCGAGGCGCTGTCCGATTTCGTTCTGGATCGATTCCAGGTCGGACGCGCTGTTGGTGCCGTTGGCGGCCTGCACGGTCAGTTCACGAACGCGCTGCAGGTTGTCGTTGATCTGGTTGAGCGCGCCTTCGGTGGTCTGGGCCAGCGAGATGCCGTCGTTGGCATTCGAGGAGGCCTGCTTGAGACCGTTGATCTGCGAGGTCATGCGGTTGGAGATGGCCTGACCGGCGGCGTCGTCCTTGGCGGAGTTGATCTTGCTGCCCGAGGACAGACGCTCGATGGCGCTGTTCAGGGTCTTCTGGGACTGGTTGAGGTTCTGCTGGGCGGTCAGCGACAGCGTATTGGTATTGATCACGAATGACATGTTGCACTTCCTGTGTCTGAGTCTATTTTTACTGGCCGGATAGCTTCAGTGAGCTTTGTCGCGGCGTCATTGCGTGCCGCTGAAGTGCATATCGTCCGCGAGCGTGATTCCTTTAAATTCTGCTGAGCCTCATGAACAAGCAGGAACGGCTTACCCGATACCTGTTTGCTGCTCTTCGTGATGTGCTCGCTAAAACGGCGTTGTGACCGCTTCAATAAAAAGGGCGCCCGAAGGCGCCCTTTGTTTCGCGTAAGCGAATCGATATAGCCGC
>NZ_CAXGSH010000097.1:0-14210 GCF_964012375.1 uncultured Salinisphaera sp. | reverse complement strand
GCCTACGTCGGTTCGCGCCGCCCATGGGGTTCGAGGAAGCCCCGGCATCGCAAAGCCCCGCCACCACGACCGCGGCTGCCCGGTAGCCGCGGCCGAACGAGGAGGTGGCCATTATGCTCCGTCCATCCGCTGGATCGTCACCCGCCGTGACCGTCTACACGGTCCCGAACTGTCCTGACTGTCACGCTCTGAAAACGTGGTTTGCAGAGCGTGACATCGCGTATGCCGAGCGTAACCTAAGCCGTGCTAACGTGGAGTCACGCGGGCGCTGTCCGAGACGCAAGACCTCGCGGGCGGCGTACCGGCTTGGTAACGGATGTCCATCGCCCAGGGTTCGGCCGATCTCGACGGTTAGAAAGCCTATGTCGCCGGGCAGCCCGCCATGGATGATGCTGGCGCAGGGCCTGCTGAGCCGACATGGTTTGGGGCCAACAAACTGCACACTGACGTGTTTCCCACCGCGGAAACTGGTCAGCTGTCGAAGCCTGACCGGACGAGCCATATCCGAGATAGGAGGCGATCATGAACATAGGACAAGCCGCCGAAGCATCCGGACTATCCGCGAAGATGATCCGCTACTACGAGCGGGTGGACCTGATCCCGCCCGTGGCCCGTACCGAATCTGGCTATCGCGTCTATGCCGATGGCGACATCCAGACCCTGAAGTTTATCCAGCGGGCGCGAGGCCTGGGTTTTTCCGTCAAGCAGATGCACGGGCTAGTATCGCTCTGGCGGGACCGTAGTCGCAGCAGCGCCAACGTCAAGGCTGTGGCCCTAGAGCACATTACGGAACTCGAAAACAAGATCGAAGCGCTGAATTCTATGCGGGAGACGTTGCAGCATCTCGCTGAACATTGCCGCGGCGATCATCGGCCGGATTGTCCCATCATTGAAGGTCTATCTGAGGGGCAACAGCCGCCAGATTCGCCGAAGAGATCAAGTCGCCGACGCGCGCGCGCTAACACCAGTGTAACGGGCACCAATCCGAGCGTTTGACGACACCGTCATAGCCGGGGTTGCGCCTTCAACTCGGCACTGTATTTCTTGCGTTGATGATCGATCATGGCCCGCCGCGCTTCGGGTCGAAGCGCGCGAGCCCACGCTCCAAAAAACGTTCTCCATCGACAGTTCGCCGATTTTGGCATGCAGCGCGTCGATCTGCGCTTGGCTATCCGAACTCGTTGACCCCTTGTCGAACGTCTCGGTTGCCCTTCGAGCAGCTGGCGCTTCCACTGTGTGATCTGGTTCGGATGGACATCGAATTCCTGAGCCAGTTCGGCGAGCGTGCGATCGCCCTAAACGGCGGCCAGCGCTACCTTGGCCTTGAAGATCGATGAGTGATTGCGGCGTTTGCGTCGCATAAATACTCCTTGGCCGTGTTCGGCCATTGTGGGGCAGATCATCACTTAACGCTCTGTCCGAATTCCGGGGTCCAGCTCAGTTGGCGGGTGCTTGTGCTGCACGTGAATGGCGATGGTTGGGGGTGGTCGGAGCCATTAAGTGTCCCGTTAGCTGGTGTTTGCTAGTTCAATTTTCTCCGCCTGCAAATGTTAAAAGTGCATGATGTAGTTGAATCGGCTTAGAAGGTATTGGGCGTCGATGTCGACTTATCCAACTCTTTGCCTCGACACTCATATCCGCCGATACTAGCGAGTCCGTTTTTCTGCTTTTACGAGATAAGTATGCGTTGATGCCGTCCGCCGACTCGTCTGCGGTGCCGGCGAGGACGTAGCCGACCATAAAACCGATTGCGTGGTTAATTGCGTATTTGCCAGTCGCAAATCTGTCCATACCTTCGACAACGTACTGTCTACACAAGTCTGTATCCGACGCGGCTATACGCTTGCATTCGATAATCGCATGCGGGTCATGCTCTTCAGTCCTTAAAAAAACCTCAATCAGCATAAGCGGTATATCGGTACGACCGTCGGGTATGCGTACCTGTTTACTGGACCGAGACTCTGTTCCAGGTAATACGATTAAAGTCTTTCGCCAAGGATACTTCTGGGACTTCAGTGCGCTGCGCATGCCATCACGCAAGCGTTCGGTCATTAGTACTTCGCCGGCTAGCGGGCTGACATCGCTGAACGCTTGAGCCCTTCGCCATCCTGCAGCTAGTGTAAGTAATATTGCTGAAGCGATTTCCGGCGCGAGTTCAATAGGCTCCTTACCTAAGGGAGCCGGGGCTTCGTATGGAATCCTCAAGCGCGCGCCCCCTTAATGCTTTCCGCGACCACCGCATCGGCATCCTCCAATGCAGAAATGCCCATCCAATAGCGGCGGGCCGCGGGTTTGATAATAACGACTTCGTCGCGTCCATGGACCCGTAACTCTCGCTCGGCACTGAGCGCCGTAGCAATTTTCACTTTCATTCGCTCGCCAATCCGAGCAAGAACGCCACCCAGTTCTTCGAAAACAGGTAGGAATTCGATATTCGCGTCGCCACGGCGTTTTTCTAGAACAAAGCGCACAACCCGTAGCGGTGAACGTGACGGTAGATCAAAAATTTCGGCACGCATGTGGCGCTCATTTCGTGCGGATAGCCATCCATCCATGACGCCAAGAAAAACTTCGGTGTACCTACATACCTCTTCATGCACATTCGCCTGGCAAACTGAAAACTCCCGCCCGGCTCGCCATTGCCAGCTTGCACGAAACAAACCATCACGGATCACTACGCGGTCGGCCTCGTCGAGGTCGTAGAGCTCAAAAACGGCTTCGTCGAGAGCTGTGAAGTCTTCGAGTGTCGCGGTCCTACGCTGCAACGTCCTCTCGATTTTCAGCAGTCGTTTGCCCGCATCTGAATCGCATGCGGGCGCTAATTCTGGAACAGGTAAGAGCGCGATATCGTTTTGCAGCAAACGTCTTTTCCAAATACCGAACTCCGAACCAGCCATCAGGAAAAACCAAGCCGCAAACGATGAACTCAAAATAGTAGCCAGCAAATGCGCTGACTGACGGGCGGCAGCAGGTAGTCTGGCGCCAAAATACGCATTAGTGAATACTAAATCACGATCTGCTACAGCTACTAAGGGCCGAGCTCCTGCGCTGAGCGTTTCTTTAACAATCAGAATGGGGGCCCGGTAAATGTCACGTGACCGCGGCCGTTCGGCTTTGGACAGATTGAACAATGGCAGGTCATCCGGTATATGAAAAGGTTTAATGTTTTGGGTTTGAAGTAGCCCTAAGCCTTTCAGTCGACTTGCATCCCGCGTTTGATTGACCTCTAGTCCGCGAATCAGACCAACATTCATTTCGGTATTCAATTTCGCGAATTGAGTACCTAAGTTCGCATAAGACGAAGTCAGTGAATCGACCAATGCGATATCTCGCCTGCGCCCGACTGAAGCTGCCTTCAATTTAATAGGCTGCGCTTCAATCTCACGCATCGAAAGTTGAATCACATCGCTTGGAGCCACCTCGAACGAATGCGTTCTGGAGCCGCTTGGCGTCCATGGAATTTGCACGACAGTGACACAATCCGGGCGCTGCTCCGGACGATGCCGTGCTAACAGCACAACCGCTGGCATAGTGGCGGTCGCAAAAAGCCATTCACAAAGACTTGAGAGATTGACGAGCGTAATGGGGGCAAGCGCCCGCATTACGTGCTGAGCTGCCGCTATGCCAGTGCCGCTTCGACTGAAAAATGGCATGGCACTGAGAATTACGCCAAACCGCGTGTTTTCATGTGAAAATTCCATCGCGCGGACAACGAAATCCAGGCCTTCGCCACGCGGTTGGGCGGGGATATTAGCTTTACGTGTCTTGCGTCGCGCTTCGGTCCCGATACGGCCCTTGAAACTCCAAGGTGGATTGCCAACAATAAGGTCGAACTGTTTCAGGCCGGCTGGCGAAGTCAGGATTGGTTTGCCGTGTTCGCTTTGTTCTACAGTCCGAGCGTCTCCAATTAGCAAAGTCCTGCCGATCAAAGGCTTGAATCTCAACGCAAGGGGAGGTTGTGGGTCCGGATCAAGTTCTAGAGCTGCTAGATAAAGGCTAAAGGCCGCTACGCGAACAGCGGCTTCGCTAAGATCAACGCCGTAAACCTGTTTGTAGAGTGTCGAACGGATTAGCGTGCGTGTTAACGGCCGACCATCGGCACGTAAGTAAACTAGGCGACGCAACGCTTCCACAAGAAAGACACCTGAACCACAGGTCAAATCAAGGACAGTCTCCCTACCTGTCAATCCATTCATCACCTCATCGAGGACGAGCGACACTACAGACAAACGAGTGTAATGAACACCGTTCTTTACAGCGTCTGTCGCACCGCTGGTTCTGGCACTTGGATCGGAATGGGCGAATTGTTCGTAGATGGAGCTGATGAGCTCGACTGGAATCACATCAAACTGATAGGGAAACAAACTCCGCTGACCACTTTCTGGGTCGACGGCTTCGAGGAATTCAGCAACGCGCACTAAGTGATGCTGTGCTGGCATTGTCGCCACGGACGACTGCGGGAACATGTCGCCGTTGAAAGTGTGCGCGAGCCAAGAAAAAAGCTGTCCCGTGGCTATGGGATCACGCAAAATAGACGGTAGGGAAGTATGCCCACACAACTTTTTTAAGCGCGGTACGCTAACAATTTCGCGGTCGATCAGATACTGAGTGAAAATAACGCGCCCAATGATAGCTTGAGCCGTGCCTTGTGCGAGATTGCTGGCAATTAGATTACGTTCGAGAAATAACAAATCCGACAAGAGTTTCTGATCAACACTGGATTTGCGATTGATCGTCGGTGCTTGAGCCCAGAATTGGCCTGTCTCAATGGCAAGTCGGCCAGCGAACGCGTCGAGCGCACACAACGATGCGTCGATATTCTCAAAGCTGCGAATTAAATGCCTCTGTGCATCTCCTTCCTCTACAGGCGCGCTGAAACCGTTATACAAGTCAACGCGCTCGGGAGAGATAACCCAGAGTAGCGGGGCGAATCCTTCGTTCCAAACCTCGCGTCGCCACTGACTTACTAAGTCGTCACTTGGCGGAGATTGCTCGAACTTGAAATAGACGGTGAGTGAAGAAGGGCTGCGCCACAGGGCATCGGGCATGAATACGCGACCACGGCGGAAATTTCGCGCATCTGCGCCGAGCTGCAATGCCGCTACCGGCTCGCCATCAGGGAAGTATCCAGTACCGGCCAAAACTTCTTCGAGAGTTGTAGCACTCAAGGCTTGCTCCGTACGGCTTGGAGCGCAAATGGCAACTCAGTCTGCTGGGCAGGAATTACGATAGGTAGTACTTGTTGCTGAATTTTCTTGGCGTGAGGCGCTAATGGGATCGCGATCGTTGGGGTTTTCGGTGTCCGGCTGGGGCTGGGATCGAATGAGTCTACGTCACTTAACGTCACTTCCGTCGGAGTAATGAAGGCAACCATGCCATTTATCGAACCAACACCCTGACTACCCAGCAACACGAACAGCGAATTTACTCCAGCGTTCATTTTAGCTATCTGAATACCAAACGAATTCACCAACTCGCTCGTAACCGCGAGCGCAACTAGATCGGTAAAGCTAAAGCGAGCTGCCTTTCCCGTCTTTGAAGATAGGTAAGGGATCGTCTTTCTCCAATGACGCATAGTTTCGGCTGATACGCCAGTGAGGGTGCGCATCTGATCTTGCGTAAATTGGATGGCAGTGACTTCTTTCATTCGCGTTGTTAGCAACGAGAAACCTCGTAAGTATTTCACCTATTGCGTGTTCCTGCAACCGCGGAAACCGAGCGCTACCCATGCTCGTAAACTTGCGACACCGTTCGTGATTACGCCTATAATCACGAATGTCTAAAAGCGTGAAATAGGGCGGTTGGCACGATGTTTGACACAGGGTTTTAGCGCCTGCGGAACACAATCGGAGCTGGTCGGTACCGATGCATTTGGCCGGCGAGTACGGGCGCAACCGGGCGTCGCTTGATCGTGTCCAGATTGCGGCGGTCAACGACCTCGAAGCAATAGCCGTCTGGCTGGCCGAGTTCGCCGATACGCCGGCGACGTTTCGCAGCTATCGCAAAGAGGCTGAGCGGCTCGTGCTGTGGTCAGCCCATCAGCGCCAGTGCGCGGTATCGGATCTCACGCGCGAAGACCTGCGCGCTTATCAAGCGTTTCTCGCGCAACCGACGCCGGCGGCGACGTGGTGCGGCGGCCGCGCGGCGCGAACCAGCGCCGACTGGCGACCGTTTCGTGGTCCGTTGCAACCCAACAGCCAGGCGCAGGCGCTCACAATCCTCAATGCCATGTTTTCCTATCTGGTGGCGGCGAGTTACTTGTCCGGCAATCCACTCGCGCTGGCCCGGGGAGATGCGCACCGGTTAAAAAAGAGCCGCTCATCGAAGACACAGGTGGAACGTTTCCTGGAGGCCGACTTATGGCGACACGTGTTGGCGTATATCGAGGCGATGCCGACGCGTACGACAACGCAGGCCGCGCGGCGGGCGCGTACCCGGTATATCTTTTCAATGCTTTACCTGCTGGGGGCCCGAGTTAGCGAGTTTGCCAACAGCACCATGGGCGCGTTCGAAGTGCGACGCGGTCACTGGTGGTGGCATGTCCGCGGCAAGGGTGGTGTTTCCGCACGAATTCCGGCGAATACAGATACGATGACGGCACTCGCACGCTATCGCGAATTCAACGGCTTGAGCGCGACGCCGGCGTTCGGCGAACAAACACCACTGGTATTGAACTTGAAAGGAGACCGCGGCATCAGCGCCGACATGGTGTATCGCGTTGTCAAAAAGACGTGCCGTAATGCAGCGTTGCGCTTGGCCCAGACCAACAGCGCACAAGCTGCGAAACTCGATCAGGCCACCACGCACTGGCTACGGCATACCGCCATTACTCATCAGGCGGACCGGGCGATCGAGCTGCGGTTTCTAAACAAGAGCGCGCGCCACGCAAAGCTCGAGACCACGGGCCTCTACCTGCACGCGGATGACGCCGACTGGTCGAAGGCGATGGAACGACATCGTCTATCGGATGCCGAGGATAGTTCATTCGATTGACCGCGCGGCTGCGCGAAATCGCAGCGTTACTGGTAGGCCACATGTATCGCGCTACCGAGCGACGATTACCAACATAACGTCCAGCGAAGTGCAGTCACGGCCGATGGAACAAAAATTGAGCAGTATTGCTACCAAATTCCGCACTTTTAGTTGTGTGAATTGAGCAACTTTAGTTGTCTGTCCAATTTCGCCTCAGAGACGACCACCACCCGCCGCATCCTTAGCAGCACCCCTCTACGCGCCATAATTCGGGTTATGGTGCATAGATTGCGATCGCGATCATATATGTGACGTATTACATCATGCCTAACGCAGTGGTATGACCAATGCTTAAAGACAGAGGCAGGCCCAGCCCACGAGCACGTTTGTGGTCGGCGCGGGGCCTAAAAAGCCAGAAAGATAAGATCAGGCTTTAGGGCGTGTTGCCGTTTCACATGGGTAGCCATAGGAGCACGCAGGCGATGGCGACCACGCCTTCGTAGTGTTTTTTCAGTTTATCGAAGCGGCAAGCCAGCGCTCGGTATTGTTTTAATCGAGCAAACGCGTTTTCTACGAGATGCCGATCACGATACGCGCCTCGGTCCAAATAATCGTTGCCCTGAACCGAGTTGCGCTTTCTCGGAATCACGCATTGACTGTCTTGGGCCTCGATCTGCTCTCGGATGCGCAAGCTGTCATATCCCTTATCTCCGACGATCGCCTGTGCATCCGTCAATTGGGCGATCAGTACCGGCGCCACGACGCTGTCATGGACCTGACCGCCGGTGATTCTGAACTCGACCGGTAAGCCATAGGCATCGACCGCCAGATGCAGCTTGGTCGTCAGACCCGCTCGGCTTTTGCCAATGGCTTGCGGGTCCGGACCGACCGCCCCCGCGCTGTGTTGATGGGCTTTGGCATAGGTGCCGTCGATAAATGCCCATTCCAGATCAGGGTCGGTGATCAGCGCGTTGGCAATCCGCCGCCACTTCCCGCTCTGAGACCAGGCGCGGAAGCGTTTGTAGACCGCGTTCCAAGCGCCAAAGACCTCGGGCAGGTCGCGCCAAGGGCAACCTGTACGCATTCGGTAGAGCATGCCTTCAACCGTCAGACGTAAATCCGATTTGTCGTAGATCGATTCGGCAAGCAAAATACGTTTGAGCTTGGACCAATGCTCATCTGTGAGTATTTGTCGGGCCATCGCAGGCTCGTCGTTGTGTTGCTGGTAACACCACAATACGAGCCTGCCTTTCCTACAATCAATAACTTAGCGCGAAACGGCAACACGCCCTAGTGAGAATATGGATTGGCGATGACAAGAACCGGACATCGACGCTGGTAACGCAGCGAACCGGCGTGGAACGTAGGCGGCTTCATTGGGACGCGGATGTGCCGTCGGCGCAAACAGAAGCCGGCAAGGCTACGAGCAATATAAAAGGGAGGAAAATCATGAAAGACGATCACAATACAACCGACTTGCAGCGCCGTGCGCTATTGCGTGGCGCGGGTTGGGGCGTGCTCGGCGCTGCAGCCATCGGGCTGGGACCGGGTCGCGCTTCGGCGGCCGTGTCGAGCCAGACCGGCGAAGCCATGCCGGCCTATATCGGCCCGCAGGCGAACCCGCACTGGAATTCGATCGGCCCCTACGTGGCTTATCCGCAGAAGCGCCCGCTGCTGCGGCTGACCGACCGGCCGGTGCAGATCGAGACCCCGCGTGCCTATTTCGACCGGGCGTTTACGCCCAACGACGCTATGTTCGTGCGTTATCACCTGCCGGGCGAACCCAATCATGTGGATCTCGCCAAATGGCGGCTGGAGATTTCCGGCCAGGTCGACAAGTCCATGTCGCTGTCGCTCGCGGATCTGCTCGGCCAATACGAGCCGCACGACGTGGCGGCCGTGCTGCAGTGCTCGGGCAACAGTCGCAGCTATTTCACGCCGCGCGTGGGCGGTGGCCAATGGGGCAACGGCGCCATGGCCAACGCCAAATGGACCGGTGTGCGTCTGCGCGATCTGTTGGACGCCGCCGGCATCACCGACAAAGCAGTACAGATCCAGTTCCAGGGGCTGGATTTCGGCAAGGGCCCGGCCGGCTACGGCTCGCATGCCTTTTTGAAGTCCTGGAATATCGATGATCCGGTGTTGGACAAGGCGATCGTGGCCTATGCCATGAACGACGCGCCGCTGCCCATGCTCAACGGCTTTCCGGTGCGCATGGTGTTTCCCGGCAAGTTCGCCACCTACTGGGTCAAGCACGTGACCTGGATCCGTGTGCTCGACCACGAGGACACCAATTTCTGGATGGCCAAGGCCTACAAGATTCCGGATACCGAAGATGGCGCGACCACGCCGGAGGCGGTGGCCAAGGGCGAGGTCAACATGGTGCCGATCGGCGTGGCTGAGCTGCCGGTGCGTTCGTTTATCGCCACACCCGACGGCGCCACCAAGGCCGTGGCCGGCCTGCCAGTGACCGCACGCGGCG
Organism: uncultured Salinisphaera sp.; assembly: GCF_964012375.1. Lineage (NCBI taxonomy): Bacteria > Pseudomonadati > Pseudomonadota > Gammaproteobacteria > Salinisphaerales > Salinisphaeraceae > Salinisphaera > uncultured Salinisphaera sp. The sequence goes on along the minus strand of NZ_CAXGSH010000097.1, from coordinate 4,756 downwards.
TGGCGTTTTCCGGCACCGGGCCGGTCACCCAAGTGGAGTTTTCCACCGACGGCGGCAAGCACTGGCAGGCCGCCACACTCGGCACGGACCACGGCCCCTACAGCTTCCGCGAGTGGCATGCCGTATTCACGCCCGACAAGCCCGGCGAATACGAGCTCGCCGTGCGCGCGACCGACGCCGCCGGCCATGTGCAGCCGGATCACGGGTTGTGGAATCCCGGCGGTTATCTCTGGAACAAGATCGAAACCCAGACGCTGACCGTCGGACCGGCCGTTTAAACAAGGGGAGAAACATCATGATGACAAAACGCGATTTCTTCGCGGGCCTGGGACTGGCTGTAGCGCTGGTCGGGCTTGCCTCGGCCGCCTGGGCCTACGAATCCGATGAAGCCGGTGCCAATCTCAACGCGCCGGACTATGTCAGCGAGGGCCAGTACGAGACCGGCCGTCTTGGCGAGGTCGACCAGCCGCAGCCGCAAGGCTTCGATACCGGCTCCAGCTACGGCATCAACGGCGCCTGGCCAACCTATGTGCCGGCGCTCGCCGACGGGGCAGGCAAGCAGAAGGTCCAGGCCTACTGCTCGGTGTGCCACAACACCACCTATATCAGCATGCAGCCGCCGTTACCGAGTGAAAAATGGGCCGAAACGGTGCACAAAATGCTCAACACCTTCGGCGCCAAGCAATATATCCCGAGCGAGGCGGGGCCCGAGATCATCGATTATCTGCAGGCGCACTACACGCCGGAGACGATCGGCAACAACACCTATAGCGACGACACGCAAGGTGGTGATTCGGCCGGCGACTCCAAGCCCAATGGCGCCGACAAATCGAAGACAAATGCGGCAGATGCGGCCGTGGCCCCGGCTGACAGCGACTCGCAGGGCGCCAAGATCTACGCGCAGAACTGCGCGGCCTGCCACCAGGCCAACGGCGCCGGTATTCCGGGTGCCTTTCCGCCCCAGGCCGGACACACGCCCGCGCTGCTGGCGGCCGACGGCGGACGCGACTACCTGGCCCATGTGCTGCTGTTCGGGCTGAACGGGCGGATCACGATCGAGGGCAAGACCTACAACGGACAGATGCCGGCTTGGGGTGCTGCGCTCGACGATGCCGACATCGCGAAGGTGCTTAACTATGTGTTGACGGCCTGGGACAATAACGAGTCACTGCCGTCCGGATTCAAGGCTTATGACGCCGCCGAGATCGCCACGGCACGCAAGACAAAGCTCTCTGGAAAGGATGTACACAACGCGCGCAGCGAGCTTGGGTTGGATGGCGCCGGTAGCGCTGAATCGACAACGTCTCACAAGCAGGCGCCAAGCAAGCCTTCACAGGCGCAAGTCTCGCTTACCACGGCCGTGCCCGAGCCGGTGTACGCGACGTTGCAAAACAGCAGCGCGGTCCAGGGTTTGGGGACAGACAGGCGATGGTCGGATATAGGCAGCGCACATTACGATGCCATTGGCCCGAATGGCCGCGAGTTGCTGGTCGGCAATATAGATACCGGTGCGGTTTATCTTCTGGATACTGCGACTGGCCGTAAGCGAGTGACTTTCGACCTTGGTCAGCCGACTCAGGGCGTTAAAATTTCGCCTGACGGAACGCGTGGCCTCGCTATCGTTCCAGGCGCCGGGATCGCTGCGGTATTTGATCTCAAAGCCGGAAAGTTGATCAAAAAGATCAAGGTCGGAAAAACACCACACAATGCAAAATTCTCCGCCGATGGCTCGACGGCATACGTCACGTTACAAGGTGGCGGCGCGATTGCCACGATCGACATGGAGAGCCTGCAAAAGACCGGTGAGATACCGGTCGCCGGCATGGCTCAGCCGCATAATCTTGATTTGTCGGCCGACGGCAAGCGCCTTTGGGTACGCGACTTCATCGGGCATGTGGCGGTAGTCAACATCGCTAGTGCCGAAGTGCTGGCACGGATCGATATCGGCCCAAGCCACGGCGGTATCGATGTCGTGCCCGGTGGTCGTCTAGTGGCCACCGATGCTATCGGCGGCCGTAGCGTCGTTCTTATCAATGCCCAGACTTACGAAAAGGTTGCAACTATCGACGTCGGTCAAGGCCCACATGGCGTGCGCGCGAGCGCCGACGGACGTTGGCTTTATGTCGGCGTTACCGGCGAAAACAAGGTAGCGGTCATTGATCTTGCGAAACACAGTGTCGTGAGGGATATCGGGACCGACGGCGAGTTTCCATTTTGGCTCGCGGTTGCTGGCAATTCATGAAACGGCCAACCGATATTAGTTAATTGAGTCTGTATAGCGCGTGCGAAGGAAATGCCGGTATGTTCTTGAAGTACCGGCCTCGACGGTAGCTTAGTGGAAAACTTTGAAGTGCTCGGTGGTGGTAGCATCCTATTGGGGCCAACTCACGAAACGGAAAAAATCGTACGCTAAGCCTCGCGTCTGACGTTCTTCACGCAGGATCAAACATTTTTTTTTAACGCCGCCAGATTCAAAGCATAGAGCCCAAGTCCGAACCCACTGTCGGATAGGCGGGCACCATCGTTTTCAGATCCGAAACCTTCAGGCGTAGCTTGATCGCGAGCGCGAAAATATTGATCAGTTCTGCATACTCGGGACCAAACAAATGCGCGCCCAGGATTTCATCGCTCGTGTTGTCGACCACAATCTTGACCGCCGCATGTTGTTCGCCGATACGCAGGTTGGAAAACCAGCCGCTGGTATCGGTGAACTTAACGCGTACATCATGGCCTGCGTCCCTGGCCTCTGATTCAAGCATGCCCACGCGCCCCAGTGCCGGGATGGTGAACACCACACTGGGCACGCCGCGATAGTCCGGGGTTGTATGGTTGCCCTTGAGCATGTTGGAGGTGGCGACTTTACCCTCGAAAACAGCGACTGGCGTCAGCGGTGGGCCGATCGTATCGGCCGCGTCACCCGCGGCATAGACCGCCGGGTTGGAAACGCTTTGCAGATATTCGTTGACCACCACGCCGTGCCGCCCCGCATCGATGTCCGCCGCCGGTAGATCGAGCGCGTCGATGGCCGGCGCGCGACCGGCGCCATGCACGACTCGGCCCACGGTCCATTGCTTCACACTGCCATTCTGCTCGCCGACAACCACGAAGCCATCGGCGGTTTCCTCAATCGATTTCAGTGTCGTGGCGGGTTGGAAATCGATGCCTGCCGCGACACTACGTGCCACCAGTTGTTCCACCAGATCAGGGTCGAACGCTTTGAGGGGTTGGTCGCCGCGATCGATGATCGTGACCTGGCTGCCTGCCCGCACCGCCATATGCGCGAATTCGAAGGAAATATAGCCGCCGCCTACGAACAGCAGCTGTGCCGGTAGCGCTTCGAGCGCCATGAACTGGGCGTTGTCGATCAGGTACTCACCGCCGGGAATGTCGATGGGGCGTGGTATGGCGCCGGTCGCGACCAGGAAGTAGCGGCTTTGGAAGCGTGCACCCTCGATCTCGATTGTATTATCAGCCACGAACCGGGCGGGCCCATGAAGCGTCGTGATGCCGTTCTTCTCGAGCCCATTCTCGATGGTATCCGGCATCTTGTCGGTAAAACTACGCTTGTGTGCAACCAGATCGGACCAGTTTATTTTCAAGCCATGCGCTTCGATGCCTTTACCCTGCATCAATTGCGCGGCATCGATAATCTCCGCGCCACGTCGCAGAATCTTCTTGGGATCGCAGCCGCGCAAGGCGCAGGTGCCGCCGTAGGGCAATTCATCCACGACCGCCACGGACCAACCCGCGGCGGCGCATTTGTGGGCCGCGCTGACCGCCGCCATGCCGACGCCGATGACGATGAGATCGAATGATTGATTCATATTGCTGACCTTGTATAGGAAGACGGGGGGGGGAATGACTAAACGCGCATCTTGTCTAATCCGATGTCGTGCGGGCTCTTGAAAATTTTCGATGCCTGTCCACTACGACACTCAATGCAGTTACTTCCCCCCGTTGCCAACGAGTGTCGTGCTGGTCGCGACGTCATGCAACTGCTTCGGCAAGTATCACTACACGCCGGATGCCCGTGAAGATCCTAAGCCGGATGATCGCCTCATGATGGAACACGGCTTTACCGCTTATCCTCGGTGATCGTTGAAATAGCCCTGAGTACCTTGTTGTGCCATGGCCTCGGCGATGCGGCCGATGGCTTGCGTATAGGCCGCGGTCCGCAGCGTTATGTTGTTTCCCTCCATCCGGTCGAAACAGGCGCCGGCCTCGCGGGCCAGGCGTTCGGTGAGGCGCCGATTGACTTCGTCTTCGGACCAGGTATCACCCATGCGGTTCTGCACCCATTCCAGATGGCTGACGATCACACCGCCGGCATTGACCAATACATCCGGTAGCACCTCGACGCCGCGTTTGGCTAATTGAGCATCGGCCGCATTACTGACGGGCCCGTTGGCGATTTCCAGGATCGTGGCGGCGTTCACGGTCGCAGCATTTTGCTCGGTGACGGCGTCCTCCAGTGCAGCGAGTACCAGTACATCGACATCCATCGCCAGCAGCTCTTCGTTAGTCAGTTGCTCGAAGTCGGCTTCCTGACAGACCGATTCATCACAGTAAACCATGCCCTTGAGCTCCCGATTCTTGTGCTTATGGCGCCAGATCGGGTCTGGATTGAGTCCGTCAGCGGCGTGGATGGCGCCCTGAGAATCCGACAGCGCGACGATCCGATAGCCGCGCTCGCGTGCCAGCCGGGCGAAGTGATAACCGGCATTGCCGAAACCCTGGACCGCCACACGGAGTTCTT